>CAXMLU010000179.1:0-7214 GCA_964194255.1 uncultured bacterium | reverse complement strand
GAGCCGGTGCGGCCGCCTTCGAACGGTCAAGCCGACGCGCACCAGCGGATTAGATCCCAAAGGGCTCCGGGATCAGTGGCCGCTACCTTGCTCGAACATCGCCGCGAAGGGTCTGGCGTCGAACAACACCCGGACTGACGAGATCTCGCCGTCCCGTAGGTGATACCACTCGGCGGTCGGAGATGAGCCCGCCGGTGTGTTGGTGATCAGGTTGTAGATCACACAGACGTCGTTGCCATCCACGAAGACGTTCTGTTCCTCGACGCCTTTGACGATCTGCGCCAGTCCGCGCCGCGCTCCTATGTAGGTCTCGGAGTGGTCGAATTTCTCGAGCGGGCCCGCGAAGGACACGTCGTCGAGCTGGTCGCGAGCGGTGTCGAAATCGCCCGCCGTCCATGCCCTGAAGAACCTGGCGGCAACCACGTTGGCGTCGAGACTGGCCATGACGGACCTCCATTGACTGGTGGGGAGTGAAACGGTCGGCTGTCTCAGAACGTAAGAGATGTGGTGATGGATGAGGCGTACCGCCGCCGCCTCAAAGAGCCGGCCCTTCCCGCCGCGATACGCGCGCTGCCCGAGGTGGCGACCAATGGCAACCGAGCCGTGGCCGAGATTTTGACACGTTAGATTATGCTTACCTATAGTCCGGTGCTCATGGCTTCAGCCGGCGCTCCTGCAATCGACGGCGTGTTCGGCGTAATCGCGCATCCGTTGCGGCGCGAGCTGCTCGAGCGCCTGGCCTCGGGCGAATGTTGCGTAACCGAGTTGGCGGCGCTCCTGCCCGTAAGCCGGCCGGCGGTATCGCAGCACCTCCGATTGATGCTGGGGGTCGGCGTCGTGGTCGAGCGTCGGGATGGGCGCGAGCGCTATTACTCGTTGCGTCGCGACCGGCTGGGAGACGTCGACCGTTGGCTGGCGCGCCTCGATGACTTCTGGGCGAAGGGTCTCCGCCGGCTAGGCGACCACCTGGACGCGCAATCGTGATCGACGGCGACGGTGTTGTGCACGAGGTCCACTACCCGCATCCGATGCAGGCCGTCTGGAAGGCGCTTACCGACCCGGCCGCGCTGGCGGCCTGGCTCATGCCGAACGACTTCGCGCCCGTCGTCGGGCGCCGCTTCCGCCTTGACTCCCGCCCTGATTTCGGCTTCATCGAAGGCGAGGTCGTCGACGTCGATCCTCCGCATCTCCTCCGATGCCGGTGGACGGTCGACGGCGTACCGACGACCGTGACGGTTCGGCTCCAGGCTGACGGCAGCGGAACCCTGCTGCGGCTGGAGCACGTTGGTCTCGAGCCGGAGCCGCGCGCCAGTTTCGACGGAGGATGGGGCAACAAGCTGCAGCACGATCTCGGCCTCGTGCTGACGGGCGAACGAGATCCGGCGCGCTCACGCGTCGACAACGGTCTGCACGGGCATCCGGACCTGCAAGTGCCGAAATGATCGAACCAACGGGAGGGAAGCGATGAAGACGATCCACCACGTGCTGGACATCGACGCGGGGGCCGACACGGCGTGGTCCGCACTTACGGAGAAGGACCGAATGGCCAAATGGTGGTCGACCAAGGTGGAAACGCCGACCGCTACCGTCGGCGCGCAAGTGGAGTGGACATTCGCGGGAGACTTCAACCCGGTGATGGAGATCACCAAGCTCGATAAGGGACGCGAGCTCGGTTGGCGCTGCATCGGCGGCCACGACCCCTGGAAGGACAACGATTTCCGGTTCGAGCTCGTCGCGGTCGATGACGGCCATTCGCGGCTCCGCTTCTGGCAGGAATATGCCGTCGAGCTCGAGGACGACGCCTACGGCATCTACAACTACAACTGGGGCTACTACCTCGAGAGCCTCCGTCTGCTGTGCGCCACCGGCACCGGCAAGCCCTTCTCCGTCCCGAATTAGCCAAGGGAGCAATCGTGGATCAGACCCGACTCAAAGAATCTCCGGAGTACACGGCGCGGCGCGAGGAGCTCCGAGCGGCCGAGATCGAGCTCATGCGTCACCGCGAGCGAGTCGCGTCCTTGCGACGACAGCTGCCTCCGGGTAGCGCGGTCGACGACTACATGTTCCAAGAGGGGCCACGAGGACTCGATGATGGTGACAGCCCCGCCACGACCGTCCGACTCACCGAGCTGTTCACCTCACCCGACCGACCGCTGATCATCTATCACTTCATGTACGGCAAGGCCCAAACCGCGGCATGCCCTATGTGCACGTTGTGGATCGACGGCTTCAACGGCGTCGCGAACCACCTCGCCCAAAACGTCGACTTCGCCGTTGCGGCCGCGGCCGACGTCCTGCCCCTTCGCGCCCACGCCCGCGCCCGGGGATGGGACCGGCTGCGGCTCCTCAGCTGTGGAGACAGCCCGTTCAAACATGATCTCGGAAGCGAAGACGATGAGGGCAACCAGGACTCCGCCATCTCGGTGTTCACGATGGATCCCGATGGATCGCCGCGTCACTTCTACACCACGCATCCAAGGATGTCCGACGACATCGACCAGCGCGGGATCGACCTGCTCGCACCGGTTTGGCACCTCCTCGACCTCACCCCGCAGGGCAGAGACGACTGGTACGCCCAACTCGACTACGGGCCCGTCCCGTCAACCGCCGACCGGTAATACCCTCCGCCGGGGACGGACCAGCCGCCCGGGTCCAGCCAGCGGCGGCTATTCGCCGGTTGACGGGTCGATGACCGCGGACACCTTGGTGACCACGTTGGCAGGAAAGCCACCGCACCGGGCGTGCTCGTAGAGGATGTCCTCGTCGGCTCCTCTGTTATCGTACTAACGGTATCTCACCGACATTCTCTAGGTATGGATCTTGCATACTGACGGTACGGAAGTCAAGGACAAAAGAGCGGCCCAGGGCCTCCAGACGAGGATGGCGCTGGTCGCGGCCGCCCGGGACGTCTTCGGAGAGCAGGGGTTCGCGGCCACAAGCACCGAAGAGGTGGTGGCCCGTGCCGGGGTGACCAAGGGGGCGTTGTACCACCACTTCTCCGGCAAAGAGGACCTGTTTCGCGCCGTGTTCGAACAGGTCCAGCGGGAGGTGGCCGACCAGGTGGCCGCCGTGTTCATGCAGCCCGATGCCTGGGCGGCATTGGTGGCGGGCTGCGCATTGTGGATCGACGCCCACCAGGATCCGGCTGTGCACCGCATCGTGCTTCGAGACGCGCGTTCGGTGCTCGGCTGGGACGTGGTGCGAGACGTGGACGGGCGCTACGGCGCGGTCGGCTTGCGCGGCGCGCTGCGTAAGGCCATGACCGCCGGGCTCGTGCAGCGCCAGCCGCTTCGACCGCTGGCACTGATGCTGGCCGGCGCGCTCAACGAAGCCTGTCTGTACGTGGCGGACTCCGACGACCCCGCCGGGGCTCACGAGCAGGTGATCGCGCTGGTCACCTTGTTGCTCTCGGCCCTGCGCATCCCGTCCTCAGCCGGCGACCTGGATGGACAACATCGAGCGACCGATGCGACCGCTGCGGCCTCACCGGGTCGGGCCGTCCAGGCCAAACGCTACCGAAGTTCCTAGCCCGGCCCAGGAGGAAAGAAATGGATCGCGACGAGTTGCGTGCCCTGCAAGCCCCGCTCAAGGGCCGCTACCGCGAGGACCCGTCCTCCGCGATGGTGACCCTGCAGGCTGGAGGCGCGCTCGACGCTCAGGCCATTTCCTGTTCGGTGCAGACGGGGCAAGCCCTCATCGAGGCGGGGTTGCACCCCGCTAGCGGAGGAAGCGGAATGCTCGCCTGCTCGGGTGACATGCTCCTGCAAGCCCTGGTGGCCTGCGCCGGCGTGACGTTGCGGTCCGTGGCCACCAACCGCGGGATGGCCGTCACCGGCACGGTACGCGCAGAGGGCGACCTCGACTTCAGAGGCACCATGGGCGTCGATCGAGAAGCTCCGGTGGGATTCGCCGCCATCCGGCTCTTCTTCGAGCTCGACAGCGACGCCAGCACCGAGGAGCTCGATGAGCTCATCGCTACCACCGAGCGCTACTGCGTCGTCTACCAAACCCTCGCACACCCCGGGACATTGAGCATCGCCCGAGGCGTCGAGCACTGATCCCCGCGCTGGATGCCGGCGACGATCGAGTTCGACCCAGCCAGCTTCGTGTTGACCGCCTACGGCCGGATCAACGGTGGCACGGTCCGCTGTGACCAGGACGTCGCGTCTCGTTTCCGATCACTGTTCTTCGCCATCTGACCTCACCGAGGGTCAGCGGTCCTGAAACCACAGCTCGATCTCGGCGGTGGCGACGTGGAAGCGAGCCGAGTGGGTAACGCCCGGCGGCAACTCGTACCACTCCCCCGCGACGTATCTCGTCTCGCGGCCGTCGACCATCAAGATCAGTTCACCGCTGGTGATCACGCCGACGTTGTTGGTTTCGTGGGAGTGATCGGCGATGACGGTGCCAGCCGGGTAGCTGGCAAAGAGCACGTCACACCCGTCGGCGGCCAGCCGGAACGCGTCAAAGGGACCGTCGAAGGCAGGCAGCTGGGTGATCCGGGACGGGAAGGTCATGCGGCTCTCCTTTACGGCTGGTCGCGCCCAGCATGGCTCACGGGGCCGGGCCGAACCCGGCTGCCCGATGGCACGCCGGGCTGGCACGCCGGGCTGGCTGGCGGCCAATGTGTGTCGATGGCGGACCAACCCAGTCATAGGAATCGTCGGCTGTTCGAAGGTGTCCCGTACCACTACGCGGCAGTCGCTCCGCCCGGCGCCATCCTCTTCACCGCCGGCGCCTGCCCGCTGGATGCGTCCGGCAAGGTGGTCGCTCCGGGAGATCCCGTCGTCCAAGCCAAGGCGGCCCTCGAAAACCTGAAGGTCGTGCTCCATCGGCACGGAGCGGGTCCCGAACACCTCGTGCGCACCACGATCTACGTGGCCGGAGATCGAGACGATCTGGTTCGGGTCTGGGACGTGATCGCTGCCGGCCTGGCCCCGCACCGTCCGCCGAGCACGCTCCTCGGCGTGTCGGTCCTCGGGTACCGCGACCAACTGGTGGAGATCGAGGGGATCGCCGCGCTGCCGCCGTCAGCGCCCCGTGCGGCCGTCGAGGAGCTCCCGAGTGATGTCCATGTGGCCGACATGCCGGGCGGTCTCCTCGAGTAGATGGTTCACGACCCAGCTACTCCACGACAATCTGGCCGAGCGACTTGGCGGTGGCGGTGGGCTTCCATCGCAGCTGCTCGTCGTCGAGATCCTCGAGCTTGAAGATCGCGCTCTCCCTGAGGTGGGTCAGCCAGCTGCGCGCCATGGTCATCTCGTCGGCCGGGGCGGAATCGTCGGGCGTCGCTTCTTGTTATCGTGCGCGACGAGAGCGATCCGTCGAGGCGTGCCGTCGCTCGGACCGGTGACCGGCATGGGGGAAGTAGCTCGAGTGGTCATGACCACAGCTTCTCGCGCCGCCGTGTCGGGGGTGTCACGAGGAGGTGACGATCCGGCGCACGTTAGACGTCGTCGTCGGCGTCCCCGCTGCGACCGTGCTTCCAGTAGCCACGTACCGACGTTTGGGTGCGTGGCACCCCGCGCTCCTCGAAGAGGTAGCGGCGAACGCGTTGTACCGCGGCGGCTTCGCCGGCCACCCATACCCGCGTCTCGGGGGCAAGCTCGGCGCCGCGTACGGCCGCGACCAGCGCGTCGCCCGGCGGCGCTCCGGCCAGCAGATCGCACCAGTCGACGGTCGCGTGCGGACGGTCGGCAAGCACGAGCCGGGCGTCCGGGTGGCCGATCTCGATGTACACCTGCACCGGTGTGTCGACGGGCAAGGCGTCAAACAGCTGACTGATGGCCGGAATGGCGGTCTCGTCACCGGCCAGCAGGAACGCCGGCGCATCGCCATCGATGGCATAGCCCCGGCCCGGACCTGAAAGGGCCGCCAGGTCGCCGGGCTCGGCCGACGCCGCCCACTCGGACGCCACGCCGCGGCCGTGGATCACGATCTGGAGATCAAGCTCCAGATCCGCTGGGTCGACTCGGGCCGGCGTGAATGTACGGATCGTGGGCCGGCGCCCGTCGGGCAAGAGGAACTCGTTGCCCCTCCACGTCGGTACGACGAGCTCCCGGTTGCCGGGCGATGGCAGCAGCAGCCGAACGCTGGCGGCCGGTTCCTCGATCGTGAGACCCTCGAGGTCGGAGCCGCCCAGCGTGACCCGGCGCATGCGGGGGCTCAGCGATTCGACCCGCTGCACCGCCACCGAACGAAAGCGCGGCGGTTCGCGACGGCCGCGTGCCGGCAGCGGGTTCGGCTGAGAACCACTCATGGCGACCAGCGTCCCACCTAGCCGCGACGTTCGGCAGGATGGTACTGCCTGCGTCGAAGGACGAGCCAACACGGCGGCGGCGGCGGCCGGGGAGGCCACGCGACCCTGGCACGGGCGGGCATCAGTACCGCCCGCAATCAGAAGTGGGTGCGCCTCACTACGACTTGAACGTGGAGGCCTTGCCGTAGGCGCTGACCGCTATACAGAAGTCGGCGGTCGGGCAATCGAGGGCTTGCGGATCATTGCCCGTCGGCCCCGGAGTGCTGTAGGCGGAGGTCGTCCACTTCGAACCGTCGAAGGTCGCCCAATGACCCTTGCCCGCCATGCAGAAGGTCGGGGTCGGACACGAGATAAGACCGAACTGGAGCCCTTGGCTCTGATCGGCCGGCTGGGCGGTCCATTTCGTGCCGTCAAAGGTGAAGAAGCCCTTCTGCTCGCCGCTCACGCACGACGTAGCTGAGGCGCAGGACAACGACAACAGCTTGTGGGTGCCCGGGGCAATGGGCGCCGGCGCGCTCCAGGTTCCGTTGGCCAGGGCCATCGTGTTGCCGAGACTGTCGACCACGACACACGATCCTGCCGCCGGACAGTCGACCCTCACCGTCGGCACGTCGAGGCCCTGACCGTTGTTGACGGCAGCGACGGCTGCGGCCGCGGCCGGATCAATCGCCTTGGCGGCGGTCCAGCTGGAACCGTTGAAGGTGAACGCGTTCCCTGAGTCGTCGACGGCAACGCAGAAGGTCGGCGTTGGGCACGACGACCCGTTGAGTCCAATCCCGCCCGGATCAATGCGCTGTGGGGCGGTCCAGGACGAGCCATCGAAGCGCATCGCGTTGCCCTGCAGATCCGTGGCAATGCACGCGGTCGGACTCGGGCATGACAGCGCATTGGGGCTACCGAGTGGGTCCATCTTCGTCGGACCACTCCAAGCCGATCCGTTGAACGTGAATGCGTT
>CAXMLU010000178.1:0-2628 GCA_964194255.1 uncultured bacterium | reverse complement strand
CCGCCGCTCTACCAACTGAGCTACGCCCCCACGGGCCGCCCAGAATACGCTCGCCCGGTGCCCGGAGCCGCCGCCTTCAACCATGTCGGGCAATGTGTCACTGATCTTGGGAGGGCCCGCCGGTTTTACGAAGAGCTGCTCGGATTCGAGTTCGATCGCGAACTCCATCCTCCCGACCACCCGTCCAACCAGTTGCTGCGCCTCGCCCCGCCGGTCGGGATGAGCGTGGTTTACCTCCGCCGGGACGGCCTGGTGCTCGAGCTCTTGCACTTCGACCGCCCCGGGAATCCGCCCTATCGAGCTCGGGCCGTCAACGAACCTGGGCTCACCCACATCTCGCTGAGCGTGGAAGACATCGACGAGGTGGTCGCCCGCGTCCCCGATTACGGCGGCGAAGTACTGACGGACACCCGCATCCAAGCCGCCATCTTCATTCGTGACCCCGACGGCCAGCTGATCGAGCTGCTGCCCATGACCTACCGGCGCCACTTGGACGCGGCGGGCCGGACTTGAGGGGAAGTGCGCTCAGGTGCCGCCTTCTGGCCCCCATTAGCGGAGTCTGAGGAAGAAATGGCCGGTTTATCCGGAGAGCGGCGCCGAGCGGCAGCGGCGACGAGCGGCAGCGACGACGGCGACCGGCGGCGGCGCACGGCAGCGGCGCCGAGCGGCAGCGGCGACGAGCGGCATCGACGACGGCGGCGCACGGCAGCGGCGACGATCGCAGCGGCGGCGGCGAGCGGCGGCCGACGGCAGGGCCGGACCGGCGCCCGGGCCTGAACCGGCTACTGGCTCATGTACCAGCCGCCGTTGGGGGAGAGCACTTGGCCCGTGACGAAGCCTGACTCGTCGCTGGCCAGATACACGGCCGCCCATGCGATGTCGTCGGGTTGGCCGAGCCGGTGCATCGGCGTCTGCGCGGCGATGAACGGCAGGAGCGGCCCGAGCATCGCGGTCATATCCGTCTCGATCCAACCGGGGGCGATGGCATTGACCCGGATGTTCCGCGTGACCGACTCACGGGCCAGCGTGCGCGTCAGACCGAGAATCCCCGCCTTGGCCGCGCTGTAGGCGGCGCCCCCGCCACCCGACGTTCCCATGATCGAACCCATGTTGATGATGGAGCCCGAGAGCTGCGGGCCCATCAGCCTCAGTGCCTCACGGCAGCAATAGAACGTCCCGTCGAGGTGGACGCTGAGCACTCGGTGCCAGTCCTCATCGGACACGTTCACCGTCTGGTCAACGTGGGTGGTGATGGGACCACCGGCCATGGTCTCTGCCATCTGAGCCATGGCCACCTGCGCCATCTCCTCCACCCGGGCCGGGTCATCCTCGACGCCGGAGATGCCGGCGTTGTTGACCAGGACGTCAAGCCGGCCCGCGCTCCTCCGCACCTCGCCGAACATGGCCGCCACCTCATCCGACGATCCCACGTCGGCGATGATCGGCTCCCCGTCCACTTCAGCGGCGACCTTGGCGGCCGCCTCTTCCCGCCGGTCGTTGACGAACACCTCGGCGCCCTCATCCGCGAACCGGCGAGCCATGGCCGCGCCAAGTCCTGCCCCGGCGCCAGTGATGAGCGCCACCTTCCCGGCCAACCGTCCACTCATGCCGCCCAGCGTGCCACCTGCTAGCATCGAACAGATGTTCGACCTCGCTGCGCTCACGAGCGAGCAACAGGCGGCGGCCACCTACGACGGCGGCCCCTTGCTCATCGTGGCCGGTGCCGGCACCGGCAAGACGACGACGCTGCTGGCCCGATTGGCCCATCTGGTGGATGCGGGCGTGCCGGCGGAGAGAATCCTGCTGCTGACCTTCAGCCGGCGGGCGGCGGCCGAACTCACGGACCGAGTGTCGAGCGACGAGCACGGCCAGGTGTGGGGCGGCACGTTCCACGCTGTCGCCGCCCGGTTGCTGCGCCGGTACGGCCGAATGCTCGGGCTCGAGCCCGGATTCACCGTGCTGGATCAGGGTGACACCGCCGACCTGCTGGCGCTGGTCCGGGACGAGGTGCGCGAAGGGCTGCGGAATGGCGCGAGCGCAAGTGACACCCACACCCGGCCGGTCAAGCGGGAGACGATGACGGCCATCCTCTCCATGTGCGTGAACACCCAGACTCCGCTGTCCGACGTGTTGCGAACATCGTTCCCGTGGTGCTGCTCGCACCGCGACGAGCTACGGGCCGCCTTCGGTGCGTACACGCTGCGCAAACGATCCCGTCAGGTGCTCGATTTCGACGACCTGCTGCTGTGCTGGCTGGCGCTGCTCCAGGACCCCGCCGTCGCGTCCCAGCTCCAGGCCAGGTTCGACCACATCCTGGTCGACGAGTATCAGGACACCAACGCGTTGCAAGCCGACATCCTGGCCGGCATGGCCGCCGGCGGCGCGCAGCTCACGGCCGTTGGCGACGACGCTCAGGCGATCTACTCGTTCCGAGCCGCCACCCAGCGCAACATCTTGGAATTTCCGAGCCGCTTCGGCGCGACGGTCGTCAAGCTGGAGCAGAGCCATCGCTCCACTCCGCCCCTGCTGGCCACTACCAACGCCTTGATCGCCGAGGCCCCACCCGAGTACCGCCACGACAAGCGGTTGTGGTCGGCCAGGACGGGACAGAGCCGGCCGGTATTGATC
>CAXMLU010000177.1:0-5036 GCA_964194255.1 uncultured bacterium | reverse complement strand
CGGCGGCGGCGTCGGCCACGGTACGGGCGTGTGGTCCGACCGTGTCCTGGTTGTGGGAGATCGGGACGACGCCGGCGCGGCTGGTGAGGCCGACGGTCGGTTTGATCCCGACGACGCCGTTGAGATGAGCCGGGCAGACGATGCTGCCGTCGGTCTCGGTGCCGATCGAGACCGCCGTGAGGTTGGCCGACGTGGCTGCCCCCGACCCCGAACTGGAGCCGCAGGGGTTCAGGTCGAGGGCGTACGGGTTGTTGCATTGACCGCCCCGTCCCGACCATCCGCTGGAGGAATGGAAACCGCGGAAGTTGGCCCATTCGCTCAGGGTGGTCTTGCCCAGGATGACCGCACCAGCCGCTCGCAACCGGGCGGCAACGGTGGAGTCGCGGGGCGCCGGAGTGCCCACAAGCGCAAGCGAACCGGCCGCCGTCTGCATCCGATCGCCCGTGTCGATGTTGTCCTTCAGCAGGATCGGGATCCCGTGCAGAGGGCCGCGCACGACGCCACGGGCCCGCTCGTCATCCCGGGCCGCGGCGATGCTCTGGGCATCCGGATTGACCTCGATGACAGAGTTCAGGCGCGGTCCACCACGGTCGATCGCATCGATACGCTCGAGATAGATGTCCACGATCTGGCGAGAGTTGAGGCGACCCGCCTCCATCATGTCCTGGAGTGCGACGATCGTGACCTCGATGATGAACTGTGGCCCGGGATCTTGGAAGGAGGCAGCCCCTCCGGAGGCGGCCCCGGCGGGAGCGGCGCTGCGGACGGACAGGCCGCCCATGGCCGGCACCGCGGCCGCCAGACCACTGAGCTGCAACATTCGGCGTCGGGTGATCGCCGTCGATGCACCTGGAAACATGTCTTCCCCCATTTCAACGCTTGAGCGCGCGGAGTGTATGCCTGCGGACACGGCCGTGCCATGCGGCTGTACGTTGGCAGCCGGTGGACAGTCTCCGCGACCGTATGGCCGTTGTTATCGGCTCCGGTCAAGACGTGGTGGAGAGCGAGTCGATGTTCGGCAACGGTGCGGCGTGGTGGGTGAATGGCAAGGAGATAGCTCACTGCGGCCTCCTCCCGGTTCCGTGATCAAGCCTCCGCCAACCGGAGCCGACCTGGAGCGGCGCCGGCGCTTCCATTAGACGACAACGACAGGGAGGAACGATGGTTCGCTACGGCGCTATGTATGGTCCCAGCGTCACCTTTCTCGGTGTACCCGAGTGTGATCTCGACGACCCCGAGACATTCGCTGGCGCCGACGTCGTCATCGTGGGCGCGCCATTCGACGGCGGGACGACAAATCGACCCGGGGCGCGCTTTGGACCGCAGGCGATACGGACGGCGGACTACCTCCCCCACGACGGCTCCAGGCCGAGTCTAGCGCTCCGGGTCGATGGCCTTCGCGACCTGGTCGTCGTCGACGCCGGGGACGTAGAGATGTACTCGGGAGACGCGGCTCGCTCGTGCGCCGATCTTGAGGGCGTGATTGAACGCGTTGCCCGCAGCGGCGCCATCCCCACCGTGCTCGGAGGGGATCACACGATCACCTGGCCCAATGTGACGGGAATCGCCCGCGCCCTCGGCTGGGGACGTGTCAGCGTGGTCCATTTCGATGCTCACGCCGATACGGGCAACATCACGTTCGGCTCGCTCGTCGGACACGGCCAGCCAATGCGGCGGTTGATCGAGTCGGGCGCGGCGCGGGGTGACCGGTTCCTCCAGATCGGGCTGCGAGGTTACTGGCCGGATCCCGAGACACTCGCGTGGATGGCCGGGAAGGGCATGCGCTCCTACGAGATGACCGAGATCGGCCAGCGGGGTCTCGACGAGTGCCTCTCCGAGGCGCTGGCCATCGCAACCGACGATTGCGACGGCGTGTTTCTCTCTGTCGATGTCGATGTCTGCGACCCGGCCTACGCGCCAGGCACGGGCACGCCCGAGCCTGGCGGGTTGTCGTCCCGGCAACTCTTTGATGCCGTGCGCAGGATTTGCTACGAGACGCCCGTCGTTGGCATGGACGTGGTCGAGGTCTCGCCGCCGTACGACCATGTCGACATCACGGCGATGCTGGCCAATCGGGTGGTGCTCGAGGCGCTGTCGACCGTTGCCCGCCGCCGAGCGGACGCCGCTAGCGGGGCGACGTGGGAGCGACGCACGCCTCTGCTGGCCGACCGGGAGTCACCCGAACCGCTCTAAGTCGATACTCGCATGACCAGGTCGAGACAGTGCCCGAGCGGTGCCACGTCCAGGCCGACAACCTTGGCTTGATCGTCCCATCGACGGAGAGCGACGGCATCGCTGGACCCGGCGACCGCCTCGAAGGAAGCGATCTCCTCTGCATTCATCGGCCCACCCTGCAGGCGGAGGCTCTGCTTGGAGCCCTCGGAGAGCCTCGCGTAGTAGGCGTCATCGACCGCGCACAGATAGCGCTTGGCTCGCACGTGAAGCGCGACCGGTCCGGTGACCGCCGGCGGGAACAGGGCGGCCAGGTGGCGCGCTCCCGTCGCCTCGTGTCGTTGGTCCTCCGTCCCGGGAGGGCGCGCCCCGTCGGTCATCTCCAGATGAAGCAAGTGGCCTACATCGTGAAGGAGTGCGGCCACCACCAGGGCGTCGGACGCCCCGTCGGCCGAGGCCAGTGCCGCCGTCTGCAACGCGTGGGCCAACTGGTCTATTTCTTCGTCGTAGTTGGCAGCGCCCCACCGCCCGTAGAAGGCCAGCAGTTCGTCCACTGGCGCCGACGTCATGTCACCGGGCGGCCCTGGAAGTCGCCGATCAACGACACCTTCACGCGATCTGACCTGCCGTCTCCGGCGAACTCCGCCAGCTTCTGGCGGTAGTAGGCGGCGCGGAGATCGCCCTCGGCGGCGGCGTTGTACGTGGGATACAGGGCTCGTCGAGGTTGGGCGGACTCATTCGGGCCGCTTCGATGCGGGGTGCGAGAGTGGAACCACAGCGACTGGCCGGCAAGGACCTCGACGGGAGTCCACTCCAACGTCGCCACCACACGGGCGTCGATGCATCCGACGTCATCCATCGGCAACACGTCCCGGTGCATCGCTGAAGCGACCTCGAGACACCCGTTGTCGATCGTGGCGTCGTCGACGGCCAGCATGCAGGAAACATGCGCCTCGACAAAGCGATAGGCCGGGGCATCCTGGTGGGCGGAGTAGCCGGCGCCGCCCGAGAGCTTGTAGTTGATCTTCTCCTTGTAGAGCACCGCCGGTTGTCCGAGTAGCGCGGAAGCTTGCGCGACGAGGCTCCCGGCCGTGAGTAGCACTCGCAGCCCGGCATGGAACGGGACGAAGTTCTCGGTCCGGCAGAGCTTGGGTCCTTGGTCGGTCATCTCCTGGTACTGCAGCCAGTCCCCATCGCCAACGGGCCACGACGCGACCTCGTCCACCCAGGCCCGGAGCCGGGTGACGCCTTCGGCGTCGAGCGCCCGTGTCAGCAACCAACCCAGATCCGCAAAATGAGCCGAGGCCGACGAGTCCAAGCGTTCGAAGCACATCGTTTCGGACGGGCGGGGCACGCCAGACGATACCCGCACCGGGCCGGTGACGGATAAGGGGAACGGGGTGCGCTCTATTCAGCCGCCGTTGCTGTCGAACGTGATCTGCTGATCAAGTCGCATGCAGAGAAACGAAAAGTAGGTCTTCCCGTTGGGCGCACCGGTCGCTCCAGCCAAGCAATCGAAGCCGGACGTCTGGTAGGGGTTTCCCTGGCGACCCCGTGACGCGCTGGCCACCGACTTGGCCGTGACGCAATCGACGGCGCTGGCCTGGAGGCTGAAGGCACCCTGGCTGCTGGCCGTTGAGGTGAACCCCACGAAGCCGCAAGCGATCGACGGCACGGTGACTGTAGTGAAGACGCCGGCCATGCGGTCGTAGGTCCAGCGCCGGGGGGTCGTGCGCCCCTGCGCGCAGTTAGGGTTGCAATCGTTGAAGAAGGCAATGAGCCGGCCGCCCTGGAAGACCGGGCTGCGCCCCAAGAAGACCGTCGGGGGGTTTGTCGTCGTGTTCGGCACGAGCCTCCAACCACCGGCGCCGTCTTCGGAGACGATGACGCCCGGGTTGTTGTCCGCACCCTCGAGGATCACGAGAAAGTCAGGACGGCCGTCGCCGGTCACGTCGGCGGCGGAGACGGGGTAGCCAGCGGCGAAGGGGAAGGCGGGCGATCCACCGGGGATGGCGAGGTCCGTGAGTTGCTTCCACTGCGTCCCGTTCCAGACGAGAACTTGAATGGGACGACCATCGGCGGCGTGGGACACCGCCGCGACGGCGACCAGTCTGGCACTGTAGGCGGTGGGAGCCGAGTGGGCCACGACACCAGTCTCCGCCGACAGATAGGCGTCGAGGGCCGCGGCGACCTTCGCGGCGGAGACGGTGGTCGTCGTGGTGGGCTCGGTCGTGACCGGGATCGTGGTCACCGTCGGCGGCACCGTGGTCGGATGCGGCCCGGCGGGCACCACGTTGACATGCTGTGCCGATGGGTCTGACCCGGCGGACAGCAGGAGCGCGGTCGTCGCCGCCGCCGCCGCAACCACGAGCGGGAGGCCGACGCGGCGGAAGGTTCGGGCCCGCTGGCGGGTGCGGACCCGCGCCTCGATGGCGGCCATGCCATCACCGGCCGGCGAGAACGACTGGTCGGCCTCGGCCTTGAGAAGCCCGGCAAGACGATCTTCGGTAGTCAACGGAGGTCCTCCACGCGTGAGGCGAGGGCACCGACCGCCCGGTGCAAGTGGGATTTGACCGCGCCTGGGCTGATGTCCATGGCGGCGGCGACTTCGGTGTCCGTGAGATCGCCGTAGTAGCGCAAGACGACTGCTTCCCGCTGCCGGGCGGGCAGCTTCGCCAAGGCGGCCCTCAGGTCAAGGCGAGAGGCGACGCTTGACTCGTGACCGGGGCTGTCCGCGATCGGCACGAACGAATGACGGCGCCGCACAACGAAGCGGCGCACCCGGCTTCGCGCCAGGTTCACGACCGTCGCCCGCAGATAGGCGGCCGGAGCGTCGACCCGGCCAACGACTTCGTAGAGGCGGG
>CAXMLU010000176.1:0-2468 GCA_964194255.1 uncultured bacterium | reverse complement strand
GGCGAGAGGCTCGCCGTCATGGCTGGGGAGGTGAGGTACGCGGAGGGGAGCGGCACCTATATCGCCTACCAGGTGGTCGATGACGGTCCGCGTGATGTCATCGTTGTGATGGACGGGTTCGTCCCGGTTGACACTATGGACGATGAGCCTCGTCTAGCTCGGTGCATGGCGCGACTCGCCTCGTTCGGGAGACTTATCCGTTTCGATCGTCGCGGTATCGGGCTGTCGGATCCGGTCTCGCCGGCCACGCCTCCGACTCTGGAGCAATGGGTGGAGGACGCGATAGCGGTCCTCGACGCTGCCGGGTCGGAACGCGCGGTCGTGGTGGCCTCGGCGGAAGCGAGCCCGGTGGGGCTGCTGATCGCCGCCACTCATCCTGAGCGTGTCGAGTCACTGGTCGTTGTGAACGCGTTCGCCCGTGCGCTCTGGGATGTGGACTATCCCGAAGGCGTGTCCCCTGACGAAATCGCGCAGACTCTTGAAGCGACCACCGCGATTGCGACTGGTGACCAAAAGAACGACTTTGTCTTCTTGGTTGCGCCGAGCGCGGCGCACGACCCGCTGTTCCGGGAGTGGTGGGAGCAGACGGGTCGGCGCGGCGCGAGCCCTGCGACGGCGAAGGCGTTACTGCGGGTTGCGGTGGAGAGTGACGTTCGCGCCGTGCTGCCGGTGATCCGGGTCCCCACGCTGGTCGTCCACCTTCGCGATGACCCACTGATCCCTATGCGGGCCGGACGTTACGTTGCCGACCATGTGCCAAACGCGCGGTGGGTTGAGGTCCCCGGAGCCGACGACAGTTGGTGGGCTTCGGACAGTGCCGGCTTGATTCTCGACATGATCGAGGAGTTCGTAACCGGCGTTCGCGCCGCGCCTGTCACGAACCGGGTGCTCTCGACAATTTTGTTCACCGACATCGTCTCGTCGACGGTGCGGGCATCATCGCTAGGCGACGAACGCTGGAGTAAGTTGCTGGACCGCTTTGACATAGCCGTGCGCCGGCAGTTGACTCGCTTTCGCGGCGTCGAGGTCAATACAACCGGCGATGGCTTCGTCGCGAGCTTCGACGGTCCGGCCCGCGCCGTGGGCTGTGCCGGCGCGATCCGTGACGCCGCCCGACAACTCGGCCTTGAGGTGCGCAGCGGCGTCCACACCGGCGAGATCGAGCTTCGAGGTGACGATATCTCCGGCATCGGCGTTCACATCGCCGCCCGCATCGCGGCCCTTGCCCAGCCGTCGGCCGTGTGGGTATCGCGCACCGTAACGGACCTCGTTGTCGGCTCTGGCATCCGCTTCGACGAACTGGGCGATCACGAACTCAGAGGCGTCCCCGGAACGTGGACGCTCTACGAGGCCGCTGACGGTGGGCCAACTCTGAGGTAGCCACCACGGGCGGTCGATCGCGCAGCCGTTTCCGGGCGTCCCGGCGCACACATGCGCGAGCCCGCCGGTCGAGCCTTGAGCGATGATGACCTCGTCGAGTTCTTGGTGCGTGCCGGGCTCGGACCAGCGCGTACTGACTTCGCGTCGATGGCGGCGTGGCCGATATGATCACTGTGGTTGCGGGCAGCTTCGCGACATTCTTCAGCTCAGGCGACTCGAACTAATCGCACCTATGCTCGTCTCGCGTCGGACCGGTACGACATAGTATTTGTCGCGCCGGATCCGATCGGTGCGGTCTCGGTTGGTCGTTCAGCCGCGGTCGGGTTCGGGCGGTTTCCTGGTCCGCCGCCACGGCACCTGACCGTCGATCTCGATCTCGAGCGCGAAGCTCAACACGATCCGGATGACGACGATCGCGCCCAAGACTGCAACGCTTTCGAGGGTTGGTGCCACGATGATCGTCCGGACGATGTCACCTATGATGAGAACCTCGAGGCCAAGCAAGATGGTTTGACCCAATGACCGACGGAGTCGTTCGTAGGAGCCCGGTCGCCGGGCCGGGTCGAGCGTTTGGCGTACGAACTCGGCGAGGGCGATCAGACCGCCAATGACCATGATCCCCGCGCCGACGGCCTCGACACTACGGACAACGTTGGAGATGGTCTCGTCGTAGGTCACGATGACGGACTGTAACCAGAAGTCGCTGTCTGCTTCCGGAGTTGCTCATCGGCGGTGGTCGAGCGCCATAACTGCCGTTCGGCGCTACGTCGGTGACGTGCAGATCCGAGCAGATCGCGTGTCCCATAACGCGCCTGGCTCAGGCCCAACGACGCGTCACCGTGCCGCTCGGGGACACTCCATAACGGTACCCGGCGGCGATCGAGCCAGCAGGTGCCCCCGCATAGCGGAACCCTGAACGAGCGCTAGGGGACGCGCAATGTTCCGCGCCCGGCGACGTCGTCAAATGGGCTACTTAGGAGACAGACGGGCCGCTACTGCACCCTAGCCGGCCGTCGCGAGTATGCTGGTCCTAGCCACGATCGGGTAATGGCACCCCACAGGCTCTATGTTTTGTTCGTCATCGAACT
>CAXMLU010000175.1:0-1981 GCA_964194255.1 uncultured bacterium | reverse complement strand
GCGATGATCTTGTCGTCGATGTCGGTGATGTTGATCACGTAGAGCACGTCGTGCCCGAGCCATTCCAGGTACCGGCGCAAGATGTCGTAGACCAAGGCGAAACGACCGTGGCCGAGGTGCGGCTCGAAGTCCACCGTCGGCCCGCACACATACATGGACACCTGGCCCGGCCGACGGAGCTCGAGGTCACGGACCTTCCCTAATGCGGTGTCATGGAGGCGCAGCACACACGTACGCTAGCGGGACCATGACCCCGAACGTCCCGGATAAACCATCGCTCGAGGGCCTCGAGGCCAAGTGGTCAGCGCGCTGGGAGGCCGACGGCATCTACCGCTTCGACCGTACCCAGACCCGGGACCAGATCTACGCCATCGACACCCCGCCCCCGACGGTCAGCGGCTCGCTCCACATCGGCCACGTCTTCTCCTTCACCCAGACAGACATGCTGGCTCGGTTCTGGCGGATGCGGGGTAAGGACGTCTTCTACCCCATGGGCTGGGACGACAATGGGCTGGCCACCGAGCGCCGCGTGCAGAACTACTTCGGCGTGTCCTGCGATCCGTCTCTGCCGTATGACCCGTCCTTCACTCCTCCCGACCAGCCGCCGAAGGACAAGCTCCCCATCTCCCGTCGCAACTTCGTGGCCCTGTGCTTGCGGTTAACCGCGGAGGACGAGAAGGCGTTCGAAGAGATTTGGCGCCATGTCGGATTGTCGGTGGACTGGACGCTGATGTACTCCACCATGGGCGAGCGAGCCCGGCGGGCGTCGCAGCGGGCGTTCGTGCGCATGCTGGCCCGGCACGACGTCTATGCGGCCGAGGCTCCGACGTTGTGGGACGTCGACTTCCAGACGGCCGTGGCCCAGGCGGAGATCGTCGACAAGGAATTGCCGGCCGCGTATTGTCGCCTGCGCTTCGGCCTGGTCGGCGGCGGCCACGCGGACATCGACACCACCCGGCCTGAACTCCTGCCCGCGTGCGTTGCGCTGGTCGTCCATCCCGATGATCCCCGGTATCGCTCGCTCGTCGGTGGCCGCGCGTTGACGCCGCTGTTCCATGCCGAGATCCCGCTCGTGGCCCACGAGCTGGCCGATCCCGACAAGGGGACCGGTATGGCCATGGTCTGCACGTTCGGCGACACCACCGACGTGCAGTGGTGGCGCGAGCTCGATTTGCCGGTGCGCGCCATCGTGCAGCGCAACGGCCGTCTCAGCGCGTCCGCCCCCGACGGCGTCGATCCCGTGCCCTATGCCGAGCTGGCGGGCAAGACCGTGAAACAAGCCCAGACGCGCATCGTCGAAATGCTCCGGCAGTCGGGGGACCTCATCGGCGAGCCGAAGCCGATCACCCATGCCGTCAAGTTTTACGAAAACGGCGACCGGCCGCTCGAGATCGTTACCAGTCGCCAGTGGTACGTCCGCACGTTGGATCACCGCGACGAGTTGATCAGGCTGGGCCGCGAGCTGCGATGGATCCCGCCGTACATGCGGGCTCGGTACGAGTCCTGGGTGGAAGGGCTCAACAGCAACTGGAACATCAGCCGCCAGCGCTTCTTCGGTGTCCCTTTCCCCGTGTGGTATCCGGTCCTCCCCGACGACGAGATCGACCGCGAGCTTCCTCTCGTCGCCAGCGAGGACCGCCTCCCGGTCGACCCCTCGAGTGACCCGCCCGACGGCTACACCGAATCCCAGCGCGGCCAACCCGGGGGCTTCGTGGGCGATCCCGACGTCATGGACACCTGGGCCACGTCGTCGCTCACACCGCAGATCGCGGGCGGCTGGGTCGACGATCCCGACCTGTTCAGCCGGGTGTTTCCGATGGATCTACGCCCGCAGGCCCACGAGATCATCCGCACCTGGCTGTTCTCGACCGTGGTGAAGTCCATGCTCGAACACCACTGCCTGCCGTTCTCGCATGTGGCCATCGCCGGATGGATCCTCGATCCCGACCGCAAGAAGATGTCGAAGTCGAAGGGCAACGTC
>CAXMLU010000174.1:0-6400 GCA_964194255.1 uncultured bacterium | reverse complement strand
GTCAGCCTCACGGACGCCGATCGGCGGGCCCGCTGGGACAAGTTCCGCCAAGCCGACCCGGACTGCCTTTGGGAACCGGATTATGCGTACACGATCGAGGAGCCAGGCCCGCTAAAACGGTGGGAGCAGCGGCCCGTCGACCTCCCCGTGCTCGTCCATCGGGAGCCGTCGCCCGATTCGTGGGACGATCTCAATATCGACGGCCCGGTGCTTACCGTCGTGGTTGCCGTCGAGCCCGGCGAAGAGAACGAGTCCGTGGAGATGCTCGAGGGTCTCAGTGCAGGCAACGACGGACGGATCGAACTGCTTGCTCTCACACGTGACGGGTACGCAGCGGATGTCCTCCGGCGAGATGTCCCACAGGTCACCGTCATAGAAATCGCCCCCGAACTAACAGAGGCGCGCGTACGCAACACCGCTCTGTACTTGGCTCGAGGCGACTACGTAACGTTTCTCGGTGTTGGGGACCGGGTTTCGGCCGACGGACTGGATGACCTGATCGATGGGCATGATCAGGGCCACGGGGCTCTCTGCGTGCTCGTCGCTGAACTTCCGGCCACGCCGGTGGGATGGGCCGAGCTGCTCCTTTCCGGTGCCGAGCCAGGTTCGGTGTACGCGTCGTTCGTGCGGGAGCCGCTCCGCGCCCTCGGCGGCTTCGACGAACGGGTGCCGCACCGGATCGATGTGAGTGCGGCGCGAGCCTTGCTCGACCGTGGCTTCACTGCCGCCACCATCCCGTCGGTCGTGCGGCGCGGCCAGGCGTCGCCATCGTTTGCGGGATTGCTCCGCCAGCGGTTCGAAGCCGGCCGTCGCTCGTCGTCGGACACCGCCGGTGGACGGATAACCGACGCGTGGCGCGAGCTGCGTGCCCTCGACGGTGCGCTGGACGCTTCCCGTCGATCCGTCGCCGGACTGATCGTGGCGGGCGGCGCGGCGACCTGGCTCGGTCGAGCGGCGCGGCGCGTACGGCCGCATCGCTCATAGGCGCCGCCGGCGTCGTCGTCTACCATGTCCCACGCCCCTCCCGCCGCTCGGTGCCCTGGCTGTTCCGAGTAGTTGGAGGGGTTTCGCACGAGGGAAGAGAAGGGGCGGCGACATGAAGATCAGTGTGGTCATCTCGACCTACAACCGAGCCCGCTTCGCGGTTCGCGCTATCAACAGTGTCGCCGAGCAGACACTGCGACCAGTGGAAATCATTGTGATGGACAACGGGTCGACCGACGACACCGGAACCGTCGTGGAAGATCTGAAGTCCGGGGTGAAACGTCTTCGGCACATCGTAGAGCCACGACTGGGCGTATCGCGCGTTCGTAACCGGGGCGCGGCCGAGGCCTCTGGGGACCTGGTGGCGTTTCTCGACGACGATGCGGTGGCCTCCTCTCACTGGCTGGAGGCGCTGGCCGACGCCGCGCTGAGTACACCGGCGGCCGCCGCGGTCGCCGGGCCCATCGGCCTTCGCTGGACGCGCCCCGCCCCGGCGTGGGTCCGGGGGCTCGAGGGTTGGTACGGCCAGTTCGACCTGGGGCGGGAGCGCAGAGACATCGAGTACCCGCTCTACCCGTTTGCTTCCAACGTGGCCTTCCGGCGGGAGCCCTTCCTCTCAGTGGGGGGCTTCCCGTTGGAACTTGGCCCGCGCGGCGACCATCGGATCGCGAACGAGGAGGACGGTCTGTTCCGACGCGTTGCCGCTCGCGGCTGGTCTGTGGTCTACGAGCCGAAGGCTCTCGTCTACCACTGGGTGCACGCCGACCGGCTCTCGCGTCGCTACCTCCTGCGACGCGCGTTCACGCAGGGGAAGTCCGATGTTCTCGTCGATCACATCTTCGCCCCCTCGCGCACGCGAACCCAGCGAGCGCGCCGATCCGTCGACGCTGTGCGGGATGCGCTGGACGCGGGAAGGGTCGCGTTGGATCGGCGCCACGATGGATCTCGAATGGGAGCACTCGTGGAGACCAGCACGAACCTCGGCCGCGCCGCGCGAGATGGCGGGTTGGCCATCGCCGTCCGGCCGCGGGCGCGGGCTTCGCGGGGCGATGGGCCGGCTACCACCGGGCTAACGGCCGTGCAGCGCGAGCACTTCGACCGGGACGGGTTCGTGCGCATACGCGGCGCCTTTGATGGCGCGGACGCCATGGAAGACCGCATGTGGGTGTTCCTGGCCCGGCGAGGCATCGATCGCCACGATCCGGCTACCTGGCCCGCGGGCGACGCCCGCCATCTGCAGAAACTGCTGCGAGATCCCGTATTCATGCCCATCGGCGGGCCGATCACCTCCGCCGCAATCGACGATCTCCTCGGGCCCGGCCACTGGGCGCGCCCCGAACACTGGGGCGAGTTTCTGGTCACGTTCCCCGACCGGGAACGCCGATGGACGGTGCCAACGCTGTGGCACACCGACGCCGCCTACGACGATCCGTTGCAGCCACCCGCCGGAGTGATGGTGCTCAGCTTCCTCAATCGGGTGGAGCACCGCAGCGGAGGCACGCTGGTGGCGGCGGGCTCGCACCGCCTCGTGGCCCGGTTCGTGGCCGAGCGCCCGAACATGGCCGAAGAAAGAGGTGCGGTGACGCGCCGGGCCTTCTACCAGAGCCACCCGTGGCTGGACAGCCTGCTCACGACCGGCGGCGATCCTGATCGGTACGAGCGGCTCACCACTGAGACCGACGTGGATGGCATTCCCGCCCGCGTGGTTGAACTCACCGGGCACGGGGGCGATATTGTCATCGCCCACCCTCTGCTCGCCCACTGCGTGTCCCCCAACTGCGCCGGCCAGCCTCGCTTCATGCGGATTACCCGCCCGAGGCGGCGAGTGATTCTGGCTCCGGGTCACCACACTGCGATTGACAGCACGGTCGCGCCGTGACTCGTCGCCTGGTTTTCGTCGTCGGCTGCCCCCGCTCGGGAACCACGTGGGCGCGGTTCATCCTGTGCGCTCATCCACTGGTCCTCGCGCCCGCCAACGAGACGCACGTGTACTACGAGCTATATAGTCCGATCGTCACTCGCGGACTCGGGCGGCCCGCACGTCGACTGCTGCTCACGCGGTACGACGCCCGTCCGCTCGGCGAAGACGTCGGACTTCACCTGTTGTTGAACCGCAACGACCTAACCGGATTGCTCGAGGAGGCGGCAACATGGAGCCGGCCATTGCCAGAAGTCGCCGACGACGTGACGGCGGCCGCGCTCGACGGGTTCGCATCCCGCGCCGGGGCGAGCATCGACCACATTCTCGTGGAGAAGACGCCCGCCCACGTGTTCTACGCCCAACAGATCCTCCGGCGTTTGCCGGAAGCGCGCATCGTAGAGGTCGTTCGTGACGGCCGCGACGTGTGCGTCTCAATGCAGCATCGGGCAGCGGAAGTGTCCTGGCTGAAGAGGGACCGTGCCGACCAGATCCGCCAATGGGTCGACTCTGTCCGAGTCGGCATGGCGGTTCGCGCTACGCCGGAATCCTGTGGACGCTGGCACGTCTTCCGGTTTGAGGCTGTTAAACACGACCCGAGGCGCTCCATCGCCGAGCTGTTCGCGTTCTGTGGACTGCCATTCGACGAAGCGCTCGTCGATCGCGTCGCCGAGGCGACCCATATCTCTCGGTTCGCTGAAACGGGCGACGGGAAATTGATCCGGCGCGGCGCGGTCGGCGACTGGCGCACGCACTTCGACGATGGCGACCGGGAACTCTTCGACCGACTCGCCGGTGAGACGCTCACGGCCGCGGGGTACCAGCTCTAAGGACAGAACAGTTCCTTCACGATCCGCTGCTCGTGACTCGACACGATCACGTTGGCAGGCACGTCCTCGCGCACGATCGTCCCAATGCTCACCACCGAGTTCTCACCGATCGAGACGTTTTTGGTGACCACTGTCCTTCTGGCGATCCACACGTTTGTACCCACGGTTATAGATCCGTGCTTGACCGGCGCATCAGTAGACCAACGATCACGACGCGTGCTGTGGAAGTCAGTTGTCAGCATCGAGCATTCTCCAACTATGCAGCGATCGCCGACGGTGACGTCGTCGGTCGCGTACACCTGCAGACCGTTGATGAGGCATCTCTCGCCGATACGGACCGTGCTCGTCGGCCCTACGGCGTGCACCTCGAGGCCACCTGACTCCACCGTGCAGCCGTCGCCGATGACGAACCGACCTTGCCCGCCGATCTGGACTCGACCAATAGTGTGCACCGCCGCGCCAATCGTGACGTCTCCGCTAATCCAACTGTTCAGCGCGTTGATGTCGCACCCGCTGCCGAGAGCGACATGACCGGCCACTTGAAGATAGAGACTTTCGCTAACTCGCACCCCCGGGCCGATGGTAACATCGCCAGTCGCCACAATGTGCAAGGCGTTGAGGTCGCACCCTTCGCCCAACGTGATGCGGCCGGACCTCTCGAGACGGAGATGTTGGCGAACGTGTACGCCCGCTCCGATCGACACGTTGTCGGTGGCCGATATCTCGAAGCTATTGAGATGGGCCCCGTCGCCGATGCGAACAGTGCCCGGCCCGGCGGCATAGATGGTGTTACTGCCGGAACCAGGGCCGAGTATGCAGCCATCGCCGATGACAATGCGACCGGGCCCGCGAAGGTGCAGCGGCCCGAGCACCTGCACCCCATCGCCCCAGACAACGCGTCCGTTGTACCGCGAGTGGTAGAAACGGGTTCGGGCCCTTATCAACGTTCGGGCGCCGAGCGCGGCCAGGTGCTCGCGAGCGTTCCCGCCCCGAATCGAAGCCCCCCAGGACCGAAGCCTCTCGCTGACCGCTTGACGATCGACCGTTGTCATTCCACTCCATCTCGCCCCTGCCAAGTATCTCAAGTCCTCTGTCAAGGGTCAGACGACTTCGGGTGTCGGCGTGTTCGTGGCGAGGCCCAGCAGGATGCCGGTGGCGTCGAGATGGTGGGCAACGGGTCCCACGAACCGGGACGGAAGGTACTGGGGACCTCCTGGCCAGGTGTGGCCGCCGCCTTCGACGCGGTAGGCGATGACGGGCAGTCTTCCTGGTGCGGTCCAACTAAGCCGAGGCACCGCCAAATCACCGGCGGGCAGCCGCAGCTGTTCGACGTGCGGTGTTGGCGGGCAGCCGTTGACCGCGGCCCAGTCACCGGCGACGGCCTCGACGGCTGCGCCGACGCCGCGGCCCTGGTCGGCGCTACCACGCGCTGCGCCGCGCTGCGGCGCTGGACAAACCGGCCCCGCGGGCCGATAGCGCCGCCGGTGTAGGGAACAAGGGGATCCGCGGTGCCGTGGAAGATCACCACCGCCATCGGATGCGCCGGGCGGGGAGCGGCCTGGCGGGAGGTGACGGTCGCCGCACCGGCGCACAGCACGATGCCGGCCAGTGGCACCGATCCGTGGCGGGCCACGTGCTCGGCGAGAGGCGAGCCATTGGAGATCCCGGCGACGAACATTTTGCCCGGGTGAGCCACCGCCTCGCGGACGAGGCGTTCGATGAGCGCAGCCAGGAACGCGACGTCGTCCACGCCATCCCGCTGGGCCAGGCGGGGGGCTTCGCGGTTATCGTTCCACACGCGCCCATAGCCGTCGGGGAACAAGGCCGCTACGCCGGCGGCAGGCGCCTGTCGGCCAAGCCCGGTCAGCGACGCCATTCCTTCGCCCGTCGCCCCCGCGCCGTGAAGCACGACCACCAGAGGCGCTTGAGGTTGAATGGCCGGCGCCAGCAGGTAGGTGCGGCGCCGACCGCTCTGTTCGAGCGATTCCGGTACGAGCCTAAGCGATGGCTCCATACCTTGGCTGGCCGTGACCCGATCACGAAGCCTACGGCGGAGAGGTCCTCTCCGGCTCGGCTCCTCGATGACCACTGACGCACGATACCGCCACTCGGGCTACTGAGGTCCTTAACCATTCATCAGGCGCCAGCGCGTGGGCAACCGGTCGCGACGAACACGCCTCAAGGCTATCGTTGGCTGGTGCCGCCGCCGTAGCCTGGGCAGGTGACGGTCGATGACCTTCAACAAGCGCTCGACACGTCGCTCGCAGCAGCCAGCCCGCTCACGCGGTCGCTCTTCTCCGGCAGCCGGCTACGAGCCGGGGGCGTGCAGCGGTTCATCAACACGGTGATGGCAGCGACCGTCGCCACCGTGACCGCCGACAGCCAGCCTCACGCTGCCGTCGCGCTCGTCGCCTGTCACAGCGGCACGATCATCTTCACGGCCAGCCCGCGGTCGGTCCTGCTCGCGAATTTGCGCCGCAATCCCATCGTCGCCCTCACCGTTACGAACCCAGAGCACGACGTCATTGTGCGCGGCCGAGCAGACGTGCTTGGCAAAGCCGCCGATCTGCCCCTCCTGATCGGCCAGCTTCGTCGCTTGTCCAAAAAAGGACGCTTCATCCCAGAGGGGTGGCACGGCTACCTCTACGCAGTCGATGTTAAAACGATT
>CAXMLU010000173.1:0-5023 GCA_964194255.1 uncultured bacterium | reverse complement strand
GCTGGAAAGCCGAGGCACGATCATCAACACCGCCTCGACGGCGGGCATCATCGGCCAGCCCTATAGCGCCGCGTACTGCGCCAGCAAGGGAGGCGTCATCATGCTCACCAAGGCCCTGGCCTACGAGTACATCGAGCGCGGCGTGCGAGTAAACGCGGTCGCGCCTGGCGGTGTGGAAACGCCGCTGATGAGCAGCTTCGGTTTGCCCGAGGGGTCGTCGAAAAAGCTCTTCTACAAGATCCAGACCCCGATGGGGTTCTGCCGCCCGGAAGAGGTGGCGGGCGTGTTCGCTTTCTTGGCGTCTGACGAGTCCCGATATATGACCGGCTCGATCGTCACCATCGATGGGGGCATGACCAGCTAGTTGCGGTCAGCCCGCCTTCACCGGGTTTGACGGGGCCGATGGCGGTCCTGACCCGTTGATGTTGGTGGCGACGACGATAAAGGTGTAGGTGACGCCCCGGGTCAGTCCGGTGACCGTCGCCGACGTTGTTGTCCCGCTGACCCTTACCTGGAGGCCGCCGGGCGAGGACGTGACGGTATAGCCCGTGATCTGGCTGCCACCATTGGAGCCCGGCGCGGTCCAGTTGACCTTGGCGCTGTGCCCCGGAGCTCGCGAGGCGCTGACATTGGTCGGCGCATCAGGATTGGCTGGTCGCAGTCGGCGTGACGGGGGCGGAGGGGGGTAGAGGTGGGCCCGGTGCCGATGTTGTTGGTCGCCGTGACGGTGAACGTGTAGGCCGTACCGTTGGTGAGGCCCGTGACGGTGGCGGTGGTGACCGGCGGCGTTCCATTCACGACTCTGCTGGCTGGGCCCGGAGATGCGGTAACCATGTAGCTGGTGATCTGGCCGCCGCCGTCATTGGGAGCCGTCCAACTGACGGTGGCCTGGCTGTCACCGCCGGTGGCCGTGACATTCGCCGGCGCGCCTGGCGCGCTTGGCGATCCGACCGATCGGCCCCATGCGGTCGCGACCGAGGCCGGATCGGTGACGATCACGCCGGGGTCAGCGGCCAAGGCCTGGTCCAAGGCGCCAAAGTAGGAGTGGGCGCAGTACTCCTCCGGAATGCTCGTCCAGCGGTCATCGGGGTTGGCCGGTGAGCAGTCCCAGGTGTCTGCCCCAGCACTGCTCGCGCCACTAACCAGACGGTACATCTGCACCGCGTTCCAATGACCAGAGGTCGGCGAGAATGCTTGCACCAGGGTCGTGTACCGGTCGGAACGCCTGTTGTTCTTGACCGGCACGGTGTAACAGGGCAACGCCGCGTCATTGCACTGGCCGCCGATGACCGACATGGTCTGCTGGAACCAGGGCGGGCCGGTTGTTGAAAACGAGTTCGAGCCCGGTGCCGCGGCCGTGTGCGAGCTGTATTGGCGCCCGAAATCGAAACAGGTCTGCGTCACGTTGGTTTGCACGGTCGTCGTGTTGTGCCCGTTGCCGGCGTAGGCGAACAGCCCGTTGGACCCGATCATTCCGTGGTTGGTAAACGCGGGCAGTGATCCGCAGATGTCCGCCTGCTGCTGGGAGGGGGAGAGCTGAGTTACGTCTGTCTCCGTCAAACCCTGGCTCACAAACCGCCATCCGTCGTTGGCTTGCAGATTGCTCAGGTCTGCCCACGAAGCCTGCTGGTCGACGCCCTGGCACAGCCGGGTGGTTTCGGCAAGGCGATCGAGCACGACCGTGGCCGAACCGGTCAGCCCTCTGGTCTTCAGCGCGCCGGCGATGTCCTGGAGCGTCACGGCACCGGGCGTGGGCGTACAGGTGCTGTCCGTGGACACCCATTGGGCGCGCCCGAAGAGAAGCGTGAGATAGGCCGCGGTAGGGCCATTTACGGTGGCACGCGGCCCGGTGGCGCGTGTTATCGCGGCACGCGCCGGCACCGCCGCCGCACCCACGGTGGCGGCCACAAACAGAAGGCCGAAGCGCGACCAGTTGCGAGCGTTCGGCCTGTTCGCCATGGCGAATCCCCCGCCTTCAGGGTGTCACGACGGCCGCTCTTGTCAAGGACCGTACCGATCTTGCCGAACGGGCTAGAAGTTCTCCATCACCCCGGCCGGGAACGTGACTGGCAGGTGTTTGATGCCGTTGATGAAATTGGAGCGGAGGCGCTGAGGTGGTCCCGACATCTCCATCTCGGGGATGCGCCGCAACAGCTCTTCGAACATCACCCGAATCTCGAGGCGGGCCAGGTTGGCGCCGAGGCAGAAATGAGGGCCACCTCCGCCGAAGGCGACATGGTCGTTGGGCTGGCGGGTGATGTCGAAGCGGTAAGGGTCGTCGAACACGGCCTCGTCGCGGTTGGCGCTGATGTAGTAGATGACGACCTTGTCACCCTCCGCGATCGTCCGGTCCCCAATCGTGGTCTCCCGCGTCGCGGTGCGGCGGAACTGCATGACCGGCGTGCCCCAGCGGAGCATCTCTTCGACCGTGCTGCCGAGCAGGTCGGGGTTGGAGAGCAGCTTGGCCCGCTGGTCAGGGTGCTCCATCAGGGCCAGCATGCCGTGGGCGATGAGGTTGCGGGTGGTCTCATTGCCGGCGACCGACAGCAAGAGGAAGAACAGGTCGAGCTCCAGCTCGGACAGCTTGTCCCCATCCAGCTCGGCCGCGATCAGCACGCTGGTCAGGTCGTCGCGCGGATCCACGCGGCGCTCGGCGACCAGGCCGTTGAAATAGACGTAGAGCTCGGCGGCCGCTTCGAACGCGACTTCGGCCGAACCCTGGTACTCGGTGTCCTCGGAGCCGATCAGGCGGTTGCTCCAATCGAAGACCAGGTGGCGCTCCTCCTGGGGCACGCCGAGGAGCTCGGCGATGATCTGCAGCGGCAGCTCGGCCGCCACTTCGGTGACGAAGTCACATTCGCCCCGCTCGATGACCTGGTCAATGATGCGGTTGGCGAGGACGCGCGCCTGGTCCTCCAGCCGGCCGACCATGCGCGGCGTGAATCCCTTGTTCACCAGGAGCCGGTAACGGGTGTGCATGGGCGGATCCATGTTCAGCATCATCAGCCGCTGCTGGGCCAGCTGTTCGTCTTCCTGATCCAGGATGAGTGCGCCCGAATGGGCCGAGGAGAACAGGGTGTTGTCCTTGTTGATGCGTGCCACGTCCGCGTAACGCGTCACCGCCCAGAAATCCGCCCCCGTGCTCCCGCCGGAGTGCCGGTGCACGGGAGCCTCATGCCGCAGGAAAGCTAGCGCCTCGTGCGGAACGCCGGGCACGAACGTGTCGGGATCGCTGAGATCGATATCCGTGAGTTTCAACGCCCGACCTCCAGTTTTGGAACCCTTTCTACTTCGTATCTGATCTAGCGTCAGATCGGCATGGACGTCAACCTGCTCGACCGGTCGTTCTACGCGGGGGACCCCTATCCGGCCTACGCCTGGCTGCGCGCCCACGACCCCGTGCATTGGGACCCTGTGAGCGCACTATGGGGGCTGGCCCTGCACGAGGACGTGGTGTGGGCGGAAACCCATTCGGCGCTGCTGTCGAGCGCCCGCGGGTCCCGGCCGAAGTCCGTTCCCAACCCGTCGATGATCGATTCTGACGATCCTCTCCACGCACGGCGGCGCCGGCTCGTCTACAAGGGGTTCACGCCCAAGCAGGTCAGTAGCCACGAGGACCACCTCCGCTCGGTCGTGAACGACCTCATCGACGCCGTTATCGAGAAGGGGGAGTGCGACTTCGTCGCCGATCTGGCCGCGCCCCTGCCGATGATCGTCATCGCCGAGATGCTCGGAGTCCCCGCCGCTGATCGTCACCTGCTCCAGCACTGGTCGGACGTGCTGATTTCCGGCTCCGACGGTCCGCAGAACGTGACCGATGCCGTCCTCCAGACGGCCGCCGACTACTACCAGTACGCCACCGGAATCATCGACGACCGCAGAGCCTGTCCCCGGGACGATCTCATAAGCATCCTGGTCCACGCCGATATGGCGGGTGAGCGGCTCTCCCAGGAGGAGCTGTTCGGCGAATCGTTGCTGTTGCTCATCGGCGGCAACGAGACGACCCGCAACGTCATCTCCGGCGGTATCGAAGCCTTGTTGGCCTGCCCCGACCAGCTCGAGCGGCTCAGGGCGGATCCCTCCGCCGTTCCGGCGGCCGTAGAGGAGTGTCTGAGGTGGGTGAGCCCGATCATCAACATGGCCCGGACCGCGACCGAGGATGTCGAGCTGCGGGGCCGGACCATCCGCGCCGGTGACCAGGTTCTGCTGATGTACGCATCGGCCAACCGGGACGCCACGGTGTTCGCCGATCCGGAGCGATTCGACGCCTTCCGCCACCCCAATCCTCATGTCGCCTTCGGTTTCGGGAACCACTACTGCCTGGGCGCCAGCCTGGCCCGGCTGGAGGTCAAGGTGATGTTCGAGGCCGTGCTCGGCCGGCTGGGCGATCTGCGCCTGGTCGCGGGCACGACGGTAGGGCGGACCCCTTCCTCGTTCATTCGCGGCATCCCCTCGATGCTGGTGGAGTTCGCGCCCGGCGCCAGACTAGAGTAGAACCGGTTTCACTCTGGCAGGCCGGCGGGCGTCCCGCCCCGTCCGTCGAGGCGATGAGGATTGGAGCAACGGGACATGGAGATCGCCTACACGGCCGAGCAGGAAGCCCTGCGCCAGGAGCTGCGGGCCTACTACCAGGCGTTGTTGACACCGGAGATCGAAGAGGAGCTCGGCCGCTCGCGCGGCGTCGGCCCGTTAGTCCGCGAGCTGGTGGCGAAGATGGGCGCCGACGGATGGCTCGGGATCGGCTGGCCGAAGGAGTGGGGCGGTCAGGGCCGTTCGGCGATCGAGCAATTCATCTTCTTCGACGAGTCGATGCGATCGGGCGCACCGGTGCCAATGCTGACCATCAACACGGTCGGACCGACGATCATGCACTTCGGGACCCAGGAGCAGAAGGAGTTCTTTCTCCCCAAGATCCTGCGCGGCGAGATCTTCTTCGCCATCGGCTACACCGAGCCCGGGGCGGGCACCGATCTGGCCGCCCTCAAGACCCGCGCCGTGCGCGACGGCGACGAGTACGTGATCA
>CAXMLU010000172.1:0-1859 GCA_964194255.1 uncultured bacterium | reverse complement strand
ATCATGGGAACCGCCGTCAAGGATGAACTGGTCGCCAGGAACCCGTGCACCGTGGAGGGGGCGGGCATAGAGCACGCGGCAGAACGGCCGGCCCTCACGGCCGAACAGGTTTGGGACTTGGCGGACGCTGTCGAGCCGAGGTTCAGGGCCCTGGTCCTCACAGCGGCCCTCACCGGGCCTCGCAAAGGCGAACTCCTCGGATTGTCGGGCCCGCGTCGATCTGCTTCATGGTTGCGGACGCGTGGGGTATCTGACCCTCGACGACGTGACTTCGACGCCCACTTTGTCACCCCGTTGGTCACGCCGAGGTCACGGCGGGAACGTCAGTGGCACCTTGACCTGTGCTTGCGGTGCGTCCTCGCCTCCGCGCTACGTCCCAGCAGGTATCGCCGGGCCTGGCCGGATCCTGTCCTGGCCACATCGCCACAGGGACGCAACGCGATACCGCACCGGTGACACCTCCGCCGAGTCGCAACACGCCTGTCACGTAGCCGGCATTTCCGTGTGCTGGTTTGAGCGTGTCGTCACGGGCCGACCAGCGGCCGCATGAGTGTGAGGACGACGAAGGCAGCAGCGATGGCGGGGACAAGGACACGCACGCCCACTCCCGCGAACTGCCTGGCGGTTACCCGAACGCCGAGCCTTGCCAGCGATGCCTGCCAGAGCAGGGCGGCAAGTGTCCCGGTGACCAGCACCAGCGGTCCGACATTGACTCCGAGCAGCAGCGCCCACAGCCCGGCACCACCAGTGTGCGGCAAGGCGACGAGTAGGGCCGGGAGGTTGTTGACGACGTTGGCTCCGACTGCTGACACGGCTGTGATGCGCAACAGGTCGAGGTTCCCCGACCCCGCCACGAGATCATCGAAGTGCAGGTGGGCAGCCGCGCCACCGGCGAGCACCCCGAGCGAAGCAGCGACGAGGGCGATACCCCAGGGAACGTCTCGCCATGGAAGGTGGCGGGTGACGCCCACCAGCACGATGTCGGCACCGAGCGCGACCGCCCACTCGGGAAGACCGGTGCTCGGACCCACGATGAAGCCGACCAGCACGGCCACCACCACCGCTCCACCCACAGCCAGAGCGTGTCGGTCGGGCGGCTCGGCGTCGGGGATAGACGCGTTACCGGGATGTGACGCCCTCTGGTAGGCGAACCAGCCGGTCACAGTGGCGGCCAGTGAGGGCAGGGCGAGGTGGGCGAGAAAGTCGGTGGCGTGGAGGTGGCGTTGGGAGGCCGCGATGAGGTTGGTCAGGTTGGAGACGGGTAGGGCGCTTGAGGCGAGACAACTCAACAACATCGGCTGGAAGGCGAGGGCGAGCGGGTCCAGGCCGCAACGTCGGGCGATCCGTATGTAGAGCGGGGTGAGCAGAACCACCGAGGCGTCGAGGTTGAGGACCGTCGTGACCGCGGCGCCGAGCACCCAAAGGCCCGGCACGAGGTTGTGGCCCCTTCCGAGGACTTCGGCAGCCGCGGCAAAGAAACCAAGGCGGTCCAACAGCGCTGCGAGCGGTACTGCGACCAGCAGGAAGGCGATCGGTGAGGCCAGGGGCCTCAACAGCATGCTGGGGTGCGTCGCCGTTCGTAGGGCTATCGCGACAGCGGCGGCCACGGTCGGACCGACCCATGCCGGGAGGCGCCGAGGACGCATGACGGCCCCGGCGATCCCCGCCGCAAGCAGCACGATCCCGAGCACGGGACATGTTCCCCAGTGGTTGGCCTGGGCGCAATCCAAGACGCATCAGGGACACGGATCGTTGCCGTTTCCGGCCCCGCCAGCATCGGCAAGTCTTTTCCCTGGGAGTGCATACATGCGGTGTTCGCATGGTCGGCAAGGGGTGTTGAGCGACACGCTCGTTGAGGA
>CAXMLU010000171.1:0-5587 GCA_964194255.1 uncultured bacterium | reverse complement strand
AGGTCTTGGACAACGTAGAGCGGTTCGTGTGGTCCTTCACCGAGATCGAGGTGCTGAATGCCGAGCAAACGACGTTCATTTGCCGCGACTGAGCGCCGGTACCCGCGCACGGCGCGGCTCAATGAGCTGCTGCGCGAGGTCCTCGCCGAAGAACTCGAGCGGCTGGCCGATCACGACGAGCGCCTGACGCTCATCACCGTCACCGGCGTCGAGATCGAGGCCGACCTGCGCCGAGCCAAGGTCCTCTTCAGCTCGCTGGCGGGGGAGGCGAACGAGGCGCTCGAAGAAGGACGGGTTCGCCTGCAGGCCGCGGTCGGCCGCCAGATTCGGATGAAGCGCACGCCCCAGCTAGCCTTCGCCGAGGACCCGGCAGTGGCGGCGGGCCGCAGGGTAGAGGACATCCTGCGGGAGATCAGGGGAAACGAGCCAGGCGATGTTGACCGAGAAGGAACTGACCGAAGCGGCTGACGCCGTCGCCGGCGCCTCCGAGGTGGCGCTGGCCTGCCACGTTCCTCCCGACGGCGATGCGCTCGGGTCGATGTTGGCCTTTCACCATCTGTGCCTCGACAACGGCCAGAAGTCGATCGCCTCCTGGTCGGATCCCTTCGAGGTGGCTCCCCACTACCGCTTCCTGCCCGGGCTCGACGGCCTGACCAAACCCGGGGACTTTCCGAGTTATCCCGAGGTGATGGTGACCTTCGACTGCGGTTCGATTGAGCGGCTCGGCGGGCTGGCGGGGCCGGCCCGGCGGGCGAGCCAGCTCATCGTGATCGATCACCACCTCACCAACGCGAGATATGGATCGATCAACCTCATCGACCCTGCGGCGGCCGCCTCGGCGGTCGTCGTGCGCCGGCTAGTCGAGCGCCTGGGTTGGCACCTGACTCCCGACGCGGCCCTGTGTCTCTACACCGGGCTGGTCACCGACACGGGCCGTTTCCAGTATGCGAACACGACGCCGGAGGTCTTCGCCCTCGCCGCCGAACTGGTGAGCTTCGACCTGCCCATCGCCGCCATGACCCGCCAGCTGTTCGAGGAGCACAGCTTCTCCTATCTCCAGTTGGTCGGTGACTGCCTGACGCGGGCGGAGCTGGACCGAGAGCGCGGATTCGTCGCGACCTGGATCACCGAGCAAGACCTGGACCGCCACGGAGTGGACCTCGACGAGACGGAGGGACTGATCGATCTGGTCCGGCGCGTCTCCGAGGCGGACGTGTCCTGCGTCATCAAGGAGGTGCGCGACGGTGTGCGGGTGTCGCTGCGGGGGGTGTCCGGCGTGGACGTGAGCGAGGTGGCGACCCGATTCGGCGGCGGCGGCCACCGCTTCGCGGCGGGGTTCACCTGTTCCGGCACGGTTCCGGAGGTGCTGGCCGCGATCAAGGCGGCGCTGCCGGCACCTTGATCTCCGGCCTGGCTGTCGTCGACAAACCGGCCGGATGGACGAGCCACGACGTGGTGGCCCGATGCCGGCGGGTGTTCGGCCAGAAGCAGGTGGGCCACTCCGGAACCCTCGATCCCGACGCCACGGGGGTGCTGCTGGTCGGACTTGGACGGGTGACCCGGCTGTTGCGGTATCTGACCGAGTTGCCAAAGGTCTACGTCGGTGAGGTGGTGCTCGGCGTCGAAACCTCGACCCTCGACGCGGCGGGGGAGGTGACCGCTACCTTCGATATGGCGGTGAGCGACACCGATGTCCAGCAGGTGCTGCCCCGCTTCATCGGCTCCATCCTCCAGATTCCGCCGATGGTCTCGGCCGTGAAGATCGGTGGCCGCCGTCTGCATGAGCTGGCCCGAGCGGGCATCGAGGTGGACCGACCGGCTCGACCCGTCACCGTTTACCGACTGGAGGTGGGTCCGATCGGAGAGGGGATCCTGCCTATCGAGGTGGCGTGTTCGTCTGGCACGTACATCCGCACGTTGGCCGCGGATCTCGGCCATGCCCTCGGCGGCGGGGCTCATCTTCGCAACCTGCGCCGCATCGCAATTGGCTCCTTCGGCGTCGCCGAGGCGATCGCCCTCGACAAGCTGGGACCCAACGACGCCCTGTCTCCATCGGCCGCGCTGCGGGACTATCCGTCGTTCACCGTTGATGACGACGCGGCCGCCGCCGTTGCTCATGGCCGGGTCCTTCCGGCCGGCCTCGGGTCACCGACCGGTCCCGTAGCCGTGCTTGACCGGATCGGACAGCTCCTCGCCGTCTACGAACCGGGCGACGCTGGGTGCCTCAAGGCCGCCGTCGTACTCACTGGGTAGCCTCGACCACGATGGAGATTCTCACCGGCCTCGGGGCGTGCCCACATCCATCGATCGGCTGTGCCCTCACCATTGGCGCCTACGACGGCGTGCACATCGGCCACCGAGCCCTCATCGGCCGTGTCCGCAATCTGGCCGCGGAGATCGGCTGCGCATCGGCAGTGGTCACCTTCGACCGCCACCCAGCCAACGTCGTGCGGCCGGATTCGGCGCCGTTACTGCTCACTGATCTTCCCCAAAAGCTTGAACTGTTGGCCACCACGGGAGTCGACTACACGCTGGTCGTTCCCTTCGATGAGGAACGAGCCAACGAGTCCGCCGAGGACTTCGTGTCGGAGGTACTCGTCGGATGCCTCGGGGTGCGGGCCGTGGTCGTCGGGCATGATTTCCACTTCGGCCATGGCCGGCGGGGCAATGTGGCTCTGCTCCAGGAGATGGGTGCGCGCCACGGGTTCGAGGTGCACGGGATCACGCTCATCTCCGACGGCTCGGCGCCCGTGTCGTCGACGCGGATCCGGGATCTGCTGGCCGCCGGCAAGGTAGAAGAGGCGGCGCTGCTCCTCGATCGCAACCACGAAGTTCGGGGCGTCGTCGTCCGCGGTGATGGGAGGGGGGCGGCCACACTCGGCTATCCGACCGCCAACCTCGACGTTCCATCCGACGTCCTCCTGCCCGGTGACGGCATCTACGCCGGCTGGTACGTCCGGCCCGACCATTCCCGGTGGGCCGCCGCCATCTCGCTCGGACGCCGGCCGACGTTCTACGAACGGGCGGACACGTCGCTCCTCGAGCCCCACCTGCTCGACTTCGAGGGTGACCTCTACGGGGAGCCGGCGCGGGTCCAGTTCGTGGCCCGTCTGCGCGACGAGGTGCGCTTCGATTCAGTGGACGACCTCAAGGCCCAGATGGCACGCGACGTCGCCGACACCCGACGAGTGCTGGATTCCTTTGGCCCGGCGGCCTGATCCGGTCGCAGCCATAGAACGGCTGGTCTACGCCTACGCCGACCTCCTTGACGGCGGCGACCTCGACGGGCTGGCCGGGTTGTTCGAGCGAGCGACCTGGCGATCGGGATCGCGGGTGTTGACCGGCACCGAACAGGTGAGGACCGCGTACGAACCAGTGCAGATCTTCGCCAACGGCAAGCCAGGGACGCAGCACGTGATCACCAACCTCGTGACTGCCATCGACGCGGGCGGTATCTCAGCGTCCTCGCGCTGCTACTTCAGCGTGCTTCAGGCCGCGACCGTCATCCTGGCCGGCCGCTATCACGACAGATTCGCGTCGGACGCGGGCGGCTGGTATTTCACCGACCGGCTCATCCTTCCCGACGTGCGGGGCGATGTGTCGGGGCACTACCGCTGATGCGCTTCAGCGTGGCCGTTCCCGCCTACGGCGGGTTGATCGAACCCGAGGGCGTGCTCGAGGTGTTGCGCGCCGAGCAGTTCGGGCTGAGGCCGGCTTCCTCACAGGATGCACACCTGGCCCGGTGGCGCCACTCGGCGGCTGGCCACTCGGGGGACAAATCACCGTCCTCCGCCACAGGGACCAGAAGACGAAGTGGGCGAATCGCAGCGGCGAGCGAGCGGCGAGCGGCCGGTGAGCAGGCGCCATGCAGCGAGCGGAGCGTTCAATCGTCGGCGGAGGGTGGGCTGGAGCGCTGCCGCTTGGTCTCCGACCGGTGGCGCTTGTCGGTGAGCCGGCGCTGCTTGGATCCGGCCGTGGGTCTGGTCGGGTGGCGCGGGCGGGGAATCCGCAGGGCCTCGGCTAGGCGGGCTGCGAGCCGGTCGAGAGCTAGCTGGCGATTGCGGGCCTGGGATCGCTCGTCGGAGGCCACCACCCGCACGTACGGGCCGAGTTTCTCCAGCAGGCGGGCCCGCTGCCGCGGTCCGAGACTGGGTGACTTCTCGATGTCAAAACGCACCTCAACTCGGGTGTTGGCGGTGTTGGCGTGCTGGCCGCCGGGACCGCCGCTGCCCGTAAAGCGCCAGGTCAGCTCCTCGAGCGGGATGGCGCAGCCGCGGCTGACCCGGAGCACGTCCACCCACTCACGCTACTGCTAGGATACGAAGGCGCCCCGGCGTCCGCCGGCGCGCGTCCTTGTCCAACCGAGGTAGGACGCAGTATGCCTGACAAAGCCGCCACGATTGTTGCCTATCGGCAACATGACACCGACACCGGGTCCCCCGAGGTACAGATCGCCATCCTTTCGGAGCGCATCTCGCACCTCACCGAGCACCTCCGCGTGCACAAAGGGGATCATCACACCCGGCGTGGGCTCATGAAACTGATCGGTCGCCGTCGCCGGCTCCTCGATTACGTCAGGGACAATGATGTTGAGCGTTACCGAGAGCTGATTGCGAGGCTCGGTCTGCGCCGGTAGTACCCCGAGAGAGCGGCCCGGTGGCCGCTCTCCGCATGTTCGTAGCAGTTTTGGAGGAACCCGCGGCGCCACGAGTCAGCTGCCAGTCGAGAGGGTCCCGGGCAGTCGTCCGAGAGCTTCCCAACTGGGAACTGGCCCCGCCGCCGCCCAACAGCCGCCATGCCGGCGGCAGAAGGAGTGTGTCCCATGGCGGACGCCATCTCCGTATCAGCGCCCATTTCCGGTACTGATCGCACCCTGTCGTTTGAGACGGGTCGATTGGCTCCGCAATCCCAAGGGGCGGTAGTCGGCCGCATCGGCAACACCATGATCCTGGTCACGGCCAACGCCGCTGACGACGTCAGAGAAGGCATCGACTTCTTCCCGCTCACCGTCGACATCGAAGAGCGGATGTACGCGGCCGGGAAGATCCCCGGATCGTTCTTCCGGCGGGAGGGCCGACCGACCGACCAGGCCATCCTGACCTGCCGCCTCATCGACCGTCCTCTGCGGCCGTCGTTCCCGAGCGGCTATCGCAACGAGACCCAGGTGGTCGGCACCATCATGGGAGCCGACCTCGAGAATCCCCATGACGTGCTCGCCATCAACGCGGCGTCAGCGGCCCTCATGTTGTCCGGCATCCCCTTCGACGGCCCCATCGGCGCGGTGCGGGTGGCCTATTCGGCTGAGGGCGAGTGGCTGCCGCATGTGACCTACCAGGAGGGCGACGCCTCGACCTTCGAACTGGTTGTGGCCGGCCGGCAGCTTCCGGACGGCGACATCGCCATCATGATGGTGGAAGCCGGTGGGACCGAGAAGGCCTGGAGCTACTACCAGGCCGGGGCGCCCAAGGTGACCGAGGAAGTCATCGCGGAGGGACTCGAAGCGTCTAAGCAGTGGATCCGCGAATCGATCGAGCTTCAGCGCCAGCTGGTGGCGAAGGCCGGCACCCGCCCGCCGCTGCACTACACC
>CAXMLU010000170.1:0-4188 GCA_964194255.1 uncultured bacterium | reverse complement strand
GATGTGTATAAGAGACAGGTCTGTGGTGGAACGGCGGGGTCCGCTCTCCATTGGCGACTTGGCCCTCACGGAGCGTGTGTCACCGCCGTCGATGACCCGGGTGGTCAGCCATCTGGAGGAAAGGCATCTGGTCACCCGCGAGATAGACGTCACCGATCGACGGGTGGCCCGGCTCCGAGTAACCCCGGCCGGGGCCCGGACCCTCGCCGCCATGCGCACGCGCAAGCAGGCGTATCTGGCCCGGCGGCTACGGCTCCTGTCCGAGGAGGATCGCGCCCGGCTTGCCGCCGCCCTGCCCATTCTCGAACGACTGGTGGAGGAGGACGAGTGAGGAAGACCTTCTCCTCACTCTCCGTTCGTAACTATCGTCTCTTCTTCTACGGTCAGCTGGTCTCCCTCATCGGGACCTGGACCCAGACGGTCGCTCAAGCCTGGCTGGTGCTGCGGCTGTCCCACAATGATGGCTTTGCCCTGGGTCTGCTGGCGGCCGCGCAGTTCCTGCCTCTCCTGGTCTTGAGTCCATGGGCCGGCCTGATTGCCGACCGTTTCGACAAGCGCCGTGTGCTCATCGCCACCCAGACCGCGATGGGCATCCTGGCCGGCATCCTGGCGGTCCTGACCATCGCAGGTGTCGTGAGCCTGTGGATGGTGTTCGTGCTGGCCATGCTGCTGGGCCTGGCGAATGCCTTTGACGTTCCTACCCGGCAAGCGTTCGTCTCCGAAATGGTCGGATCCGAGAGCCTGGCCAACGCCGTCGGGCTGAACAGCTCCATCTTCAACGCCGCCCGTATCGTCGGGCCGGCCGTCGGGGCGGTGGTGATCAAGCTGTTCGACGTGGGGCCGTGCTTCGCAATCAACTCGGTGTCCTTCGCGGCGGTAATCGCCGGATTGATGATGATGCGCCCAGAGGAGTTGCAGCGGAAAGCGCCGGCGGTTCGGGCCCGCGGTCAGATTCGCGAAGGCCTCCGGTACGCCTGGCGGATCCCGGTGCTGCGGTCCACCCTGTTCCTCGTTGGCGTGGTCGGCACCCTGGCGTTCAACTTCGTCGTCGTTCTTCCCTTGCTGGCTCGACGGGACTTCCACGGCGACGCCGGGACGTACGGCCTCCTCACCGCCGTCATGGGCGTCGGCTCGCTGGTCGGCGCGCTCATCACCGCCACCCGGTCCCGGCCGACCACGATGGTCCTGCTGGTCTCGTGTGGGTTGTGCGGCATCGCTGTGCTGGGCGCGGCGGCCGCGCCGTCACTCGTGACCGAGATACCGGCCCTGATGCTCGCCGGCGCCACCAGTATCACCTTCATCGCCACGGCCAACACGACCCTTCAGCTGGCATCCGCCCCCGAGATGCGGGGTCGGGTGATGGCGATCTACGTCGTGCTCTTCCTGGGCAGCACGCCCATCGGAGGACCGCTCATCGGCTGGATCAGCGGCACCTACGGGGCCCGCTCCGGACTGGCCGTCGGCGGTGTCGCCGCCGTCGTCGCCGCCGGCCTCGGCACCATCGGCGCCGCCAGGAACGGCACTCTTCACCTCCGGATCATTGGTCGGGCCGTGGTCGGCACAGATCCGTCCACGGAGCCGGCGGCAGCGTGACGCCGACGCTGCCTACGCTGCGGGCGTGACCGCGCCCCGCATCCCCACGCTTCCTCCCGAAGAGCACGACGACGAGGTGCGGGAGTTGCTTGGTTCCGTCGCCCTCCGAGGGGCGGCGGCGTCCAACATCTTCACGACGTTGGTCCGCCACCGCGGGCTATTCCGCAGGTGGCTTCCGTTCGGCGGGAAGCTCCTGGCCGGCCGCATCCCCGCCCGCGACCGCGAGCTGATCATCTTGCGCACCGGGTGGCTTTGTCGCGCCGAGTACGAGTGGGGCCAGCACGTGCTCATCGCCAAGCAGTTGGGAGTGACGGACGAGGAAATCGACTGGCTGAAGGAGGGCCCGTTGGCCGAGGGGTGGTCGGCCTTCGAGACCGAGATGCTTCTGGCCGTCGACGAACTTCATCAAGACGCCCGTATCCGGGACGAGCTCTGGCAAGCGCTGGCCGCGGTGTGGGACGAGCGCCAGCTCATCGAGTTCCCCATGCTGGTCGGGCACTACCACATGGTCGCCTTCACCTTGAACGCACTCGGCGTGGTGCGCGAGGAGGGTGTGCCCGGCTTCTGACGGCGCGTCGGACTCCGGGCGCTGCCATGATTCGCTCATGTCATCGCGGCTGACCGGGCGGCGCATCGTGGTCGTAGGCGCGGGAACCCAGCCGAGCGATGATCCGGACGCGCCGGTGGGCAACGGCCGGGCCATCTCCGTGCTGGCGGCGCGGGAAGGGGCGACGGTCGTCTGCCTTGACCGGGATCGGGCTGCCGTCGAGGAGACGGTGGCATGGATCGTTCGTGACGGCGGCGAGGCCCAGGCGGCGGTAGCTGACGCGTCGGAGCCCGGCGCCGTCGACGCCATCGAAGGGCCGATCGACGGCCTGGTGCTGAACGTCGGAATCGGCCGTGGCGGCCGCTTGGCGGGAACCACGCCCGAGGATTGGGACGTCACGATGGCGGTGAATCTCCGATCGCACTTCCTCGCCTGTCGGGAGGCCTTGCCTCGTCTCCCGGCCGGCGGATCCATCGTCTTCATCAGTTCGGTTGCCGGCCTCAAGCCGGGCAGCCGGATCCCGGCCTACGACGCGTCGAAGGCCGGACTGCTGGGGCTCTGCCGCCACGTTGCCCTCGAGGGCTCCCGCCAAGGCGTGCGGGCCAACGTCATCGCGCCCGGGCTGATCGACACGCCGCTCGGTCGCTGGGCATCGCGAGGCCGGCCGTCACGCGAGCGATCACCGATTCCCCTGGGCCGGCAGGGCACGGCCTGGGAGGTGGCCTCGGCGGTCCTGTTCCTGCTCTCCGATGAGGCCAGCTACATCACGGGCCAGACCCTGGCCGTCGATGGGGGCCTGTCCACGCTGGTGTGATGGGGGAGCGTGAGCCTCCGGTAGCGGCGGACGCCCTCGAGCAGTACCGCTCGATGCGGGACTTCGAGGCCACGCCGGAACCGGCCGGCCCGTCGCCGGCGGCCACTCCGGCCGACGCTCCGTTGCGGTTCGTCGTGCAGGAACATCACGCCACCGCCCTGCACTGGGATCTGCGTCTCGAACGCGATGGCGTGCTCGTGTCATGGTCCGTGCCCAAGGGGATCCCGGCCGACCCCAGGCAGAACCATCTGGCTGTGCATACCGAGGACCACCCCATCGAGTACCTGGAGTTCTCCGGGGACATTCCGCGGGGAAACTACGGCGCCGGCTCCATGACCATCTGGGATACGGGCACCTACGAATACGAGAAGTTCGCGGATCGCGAGGTCATGGTCACCTTCCACGGGCGCCGGGTGGCAGGCCGGTACGTCCTGTTCCAGACCGACGGCCGGAACTGGATGATCCACCGGATGGACCCACCGGCCGATCCCACTCGCGAGCCGCTCCCTTCCGGTGTGCGACCGATGATTGCTGGCCCCGGGGACTTGCCGGACGCGGCTGAGGATGACCAGTGGGCGTACGAGATCCTGTGGCAGGGCCAGAGAGTCCTGGTGTCGAGCGAAGGGGGCCGGGCCCGTCTCGAAGCCGCCGATGGCGGGGACGATCTCGGATCGAAGTTTCCCGAGGTCCGCGCCATCGGGGCCGCGCTGGGCACGCTGGAGGTGATCCTGGATGGCGTCATCACCGTCGGCACGGCCACGGCGCTGGGACGGCGGCGTAAGGCGACCTCGACCTCTGCAGTGCGACGGCTGGCTGAGAGCAATCCCGCCACGCTCGTGGTGTTCGATTTGCTTTGGCTGGAGGGTCATCCAACGACTGGGCTTTCCTATGCCGAGCGGCGCCGCCTGCTTGCCGAGGTAGGCGAACTGGGCGGGAGCGTGCAGGCCGCGGCATGGTCGTTGCCAAGCCACCATGTTGGTGACGGGCCCGCCCTGCTGGCCGCGGCGAGCGGCCAAGGTCTGCCCGGCATCGTGGCCAAGCGTGTGGACGGGATCTATCTCCCTGGCCAGCCTTCTCCGGACTGGCGCATCGTCGTCGATTGACCGACGAACTGTTGCCGTTAGCTGAGGCGGGCCGAGCGGAGGGCGTCACGCTTGGTCGGACGGTCCACCATGTCGACGATCTTGTCGTTGCGGAAGGTCAGCACCTGGAAAAGAGACAGCGGGACACCATC
>CAXMLU010000169.1:0-2314 GCA_964194255.1 uncultured bacterium | reverse complement strand
GGGCGTGGAGTGGTGTATAAGAGGCGGGGCCCCGGAAGCCCCTTCCCCCGCCGCTCCTGAGGACTGCTACTCGGCCACGGTGTGGGCGGTTGCGCATGCCCAGGAACTTGGCGCCGATCCAGCCCGGGTGGCCGTCGGCGGCGACAGTGCCGGAGGGAACCTGGCCGCCGCGATCGCCCTGATGGCCCGGGATCGTGGTGGGCCGCCGCTGCGGTTCCAGCTGCTCGTGTACCCGGTGACCGACGCCCTCTGCACCTACCCCTCCTATACCGACAACGGCGAGGGCTATCTGCTGACCGCAGACACGATGCGGTGGTTCATCGGCCATTACCTGGGCGAGTCCGATCCCAAGGATCCGCTGGCCAGTCCCCTCTACGCTCACGACCTGTCCGGCCTGCCGCCGGCGCTCGTCCTGACGGCCGAGTTCGACCCGCTTCGCGACGAGGGGGAGGCGTACGGGAAGCTCCTGGAGATGGCCGGGGTGCCGACGACGGTGCGCCGCTTCGACGGCCAGATCCACGGGTTCTTCGGCTTTGCGGCGGTGTTCCCGGCCGCCCTGGAGGGAGTTGGAGTCGCCTCGGAGGCCCTGCGGGAGGCACTGGCATGAAGGCGGCCGGCATCCATCACGTCGGTCTGATCGTCGCTGACGTCGCCGCGGCTCGACAGTTCTATGTCGACCGGCTGGGCCTCGAGGAGCGCACCGACCGACCGGACTTCGGCTTCGACGGGGCGTGGCTCCAGGTCGGCGAACAGCAGGTCCATCTGGTCGAGGGGTCCGAACCCACGCCGGGTGGCGGCCACTTCGCCTTGGCGGTGGAGGATCTCGACGCGGTGGTGACCGAACTACGGGCGGCGGGGCTCAGGGTCAGCGATCCGGTTCCCGTCGGAGCCGGCCGGCAATCCTTCGTGAAGGACCCGGGCGGCAATCTGGTCGAGCTCAACCAACCGGGCTAGCTCTTGAACAGAAACTCCCGCTCGCCCTCCTCGACCAAGTAGCCGAGCTCATCGGCTAACTCCGGGTGTCCTTCCAGGGCCGGGTCGGCGTCGACGATAGCGAAGGCGACGTCGCGGGCCCGGCCCACCAGGTCCTTGTCCCGCCGCAGCGAGGCCAACTTGAGGTCCGTCCGACCTTTCTGCCGCGTCCCGAGGATGGTGCCTTCGCCTCGAAGCTCGAGATCGACCTCGGCCAGTTCGAAGCCGTCGTTGCTCTCCTCCAGGGCATGAAGCCGAGTCTCGCTCTCGGGGGTTCCCCCTTCGCCCAGCAGGTAGCACCAGGACTTGTCCGCCCCTCGGCCGACTCGGCCTCGCAGCTGGTGGAGCTGGGCGATCCCGAACCGGTCGGCGCTCTCGATCACCATCACCGTGGCATTGGCGACGTCGACGCCCACTTCGATCACCGTCGTCGAGACCAGGACGTCGATTTCGGCGCGGCGGAAAGCCGCCATCGCCGACTCTTTGTCGCGGGCCGCCATCTGCCCGTGCAGGAGCGCCAGCCTGAGGGTCGGAAAGACCTCGGTGCGGAGCCGGTCGAACTCCTTCGTCGCGGAGACGGCCTGGATCTTCTCCGAGTCCTCGATCAGCGGGCAGACGACGTAGGCCTGGCGGCCGGCCTCGACCTCGATGCGGACCCTGTCCCACGCCTCCGATTCCTCAAGGGGTCCCCTCGCCCATTGGGTGGTCACCGGTGTCCGTCCGGGCGGCAGCTCGTTGAGGATGGTCGAATCGAGGTCGCCGTAGACGGTCATGGCCGCCGTCCGCGGTATCGGGGTGGCGGTCATCACTAGGACGTCAGGGACGGCCTCACCGTCGGCGCCGCCCTTGGCCCGCAGCGCGGCCCGCTGTTCGACGCCGAACCGGTGCTGCTCGTCGATGACGATCACGCCTAGGGAATGGAACTGCACCGTTTCGGTGAGGAGGGCGTGGGTGCCGATGAGCAGGTCGACACGGCCTTCTGCCAGGGCACTCAGGAGTTTGGTGCGCTCGGCGGCGGTCGTCCGGTTGGTCAGGAGCTCGACCCGGAGGGGCCGGTCGCCCATGAGCGTGCCCGGATCGGGGACGGCCAGGCCTTCCAGCAGCAGGCGCACGGTGACGAAATGCTGTTCGGCCAGAACCTCGGTGGGTGCCATGAAGGCGCCCTGATGACGGCTCTGGACGGCAGCCAGCAAGGCATGCACGGCCACGACCGTTTTGCCGGCGCCGACGTCGCCCTGCAGGAGGCGATGCATCGGGTGCGGTCCGGCCAGGTCGGAGCTGATCTCCGCGATGGCCTTGACCTGGGCCGCCGTCAGGTCGAACCCGAGCCCACTCCGGAACC
>CAXMLU010000168.1:0-6774 GCA_964194255.1 uncultured bacterium | reverse complement strand
GAGCCGTTCGGGGCGCTCGATGAAATGACCCGCGAGCGCATGCAGGGCGAGCTCGTTCGGATTCGGGCGGCGACGCAAACCACGATCGTGTTCGTGACCCACTCGATCCCGGAGGCCGTCTACCTTTCGGACCGAGTCGTGGTGATGTCACCTCGTCCGGGCCGAGTGGTCGCGATCGTCGACATCGATCTCGGGGATCGCGATGATGACACGCGGGAGGCGGGCGAGTTCTTCAAGAAGATCACGGAGGTTCGCGAAGCCCTGCGAGGTAGCCAGATCGCGGCAGGGACGCGAAGTATCGAGGACCGATGAACGGCACCGCATACCGTCGCACCGTGGCGTTTCTCGCGCCGCTCTTGTTCGGGGTCGCTTTCCTAGGGCTCTGGCAGCTGTTCGTCGTGGTACGCCACATCAAGCCGTTTCTGCTGCCTAAGCCCTCCTTGATATGGCACGAGATCATGAGCAACCGCCCCCAGATCGTGACGACCGGAAGGGTGACTGGGATCAATGCCGTGGTCGGGCTGACCTCAGGCACGGTGATCGGTGTGGCCGCAGCGTTGACGGCCAGCCGTTTCCGAATGGTGAAGGAACTTCTCACGCCTGTCGCCGTCGCGGTGAGCGCCGTCCCGATCATCGTCCTCGTTGCTGTTTTTAACAACATGTTCGCTCAAGACAGCGAGGTTCCAAGGCGGCTGATGGCCACGATCGCGGTTTTTTTTGTTATGTTCATCAACGTGAGCCGAGGCCTCACTGACACCCGCCCGACGCAGATCGAGCTCATGCGCTCGTACGCCGCAACCGACTGGCAGGTCCTGCGCAAGGTGCGGGTGCCCCACGCCGCGTCTTTCTTCTTCACCGCATTGAAGGTGTCGGCTCCGTTGGCGGTGGTCACCGCGTTCGTGTCCGAGTACTTCGGTGGGCGCCAGAACGGACTCGGCAACCGCATCACCTCGGCCATCGCCAACTCCAAGGACGCCGAAGGCTGGGCGTTCGTGGCCGGCGCCTGCACGCTGGGCCTCGCCTTCTACGGTGTGTCCATTCTTCTCGAGCGGCTGGCCACCCCAGGACGGACCAGGCACTGAACTGATTAACTAGACCACAATCACCCGAGGGGGGAACATGAAAGAGAACAAGCTTCGGAGCTGGCTGCTCGCAGTGGGCGTGCTGACGCTCGTGGCGTCGGCCTGTGGCAGCAGCAAGAAGGCAGCCATCTCCACTACTACGACCGCGGCGGGCGGCACCACCGCCGCCGCCCTCTGTGATGCCAGCAAGGCGCCGGCCACATTGACAAAGGTGAAGCTGCAGTTGCAGTGGTTCATCCAGGCCCAGTTCGCCGGGTACTACGCCGCTCTCGACCAGGGCTGCTACAAGGCCGAGGGGCTGGATGTGCAGATCATCGAAGGTGGAGTCGACATCGTTCCTCAGAAGGTCTTGGCCGACGGACAGGCTGACTTCGCGCTGGCGTGGGTGCCCAAGGCCCTTGCGTCTCGGGAGGCAGGCGCCGACATCGTCGACATCGGACAGATCTTCCAGCGGTCTGGCACTCTCCAGGTCTCGTTCAAGGACAAGAACATCACCACCGCCGCTGCCTACAAGGGCAAGAAGATAGGTAACTGGGGCTTCGGTAACGAATGGGAGGTGTTCGCGGCGGCGACGAAGGCCGGCCTTGACACCAAGAAGGACTTCTCCATGGTCCAACAGCAGTTCGATATGAAGGCGCTGCTGTCCGGCGATATCGACGCGGCCGAGGCCATGACCTACAACGAGTACGCACAGGTGCTCGAGGCGAAGAATCCCAAGACCGGTCAGCTCTATACGCCTAGTGACTTCAACGCGGTCAACTACAACAACGAAGGCGTCGGCATGCTCCAGGACGCGGTGTGGGCGGACGGCAAGAAGATTGCCTCCGACTCGACCTACCAGGACACTGCGGTCAAGTTCCTCAGGGCGTCGATGAAGGGCTGGGTCTACTGCCGTGACAATGGGGCGAAGTGTGCTGACCTTGTCGTGGCGAAGGGCTCCAAGCTTGGCCGGACCCATCAGCTGTGGCAGATGAACGAGATCAACAAGCTGATCTGGCCGTCGCCCAGCGGCATAGGCATCGTCGATCAGGCCGCGTGGGACCGCACGGTGCAGGTCGCGAAGACGGCCACCAACCTCGAGGGCAAGACGGCCATCACCAAGGATCCGGGCAAGGCATTTGACAACACCTTTGCGCAGAAGGCCGTCGACGCCCTTAAGCAGGCGAACGTTGACGTCAACGGCAACAACTTTGCCCCGAGCACGGTGACCCTGACTGAGGGTGGCGTCTGAGCGCATAGCCGCTAGCGTCTCCCCAGGTGAGCGCGACGAGCGAGGACGAATCACGGGACGGGGTGTCGCTGACCAACCTCGACCAGCCGCTGTTCGACGGCGCGGACGCGACCAAACGCGATCTCTTGGACTACCTGGACGGGGTGAGCGCCCGTATTATTCCTGTGCTGGACGACAGACCTTTGTCCGTGATTCGGGTTCACCGCGGGGCGGAGGCCTTCATGCAGAAGAACGTCCCGAAGTACACCCCGTCGTGGGTGCGTACGGTGACGTTGTGGGCGGATACGTCGAAGCGGGACGTGTCCTACGCACTGTGCAACGACCGTCGGACGTTGCTGTGGTTCGCCAATCAGCGCGCCGTGGAGTATCACCCCGCGCTGGTGCGGGCCGACCGTCCTGATCGCATCACCCATCTGGTGCTCGACCTTGACCCACCCGACGCCGACGCGTTCGTTATGGCTGTCCGGGTGGCCCACCTGGTCCGCCACGTTCTGGCCAGTGTCGGGCTGCGGGGTGCGGTCAAGACGAGTGGAGCCAAGGGCGTGCACGTGTTCGTCCCGATCGACGACCAGGCGTCACCGGAGGACGCGGCCGCGGCGACACGAGCCATCGCGGCGCGAGTCGAGGGTCTCGATCCTGCAATCGCTACGACGGCGTTCATGAAGGAGGACCGGGGCGGCAAAGTGTTCGTCGATGCGACGCGAGTTGGCGGCGCCACGGTGATTGCGGCCTACAGCCCGAGGGTCCGTCCTGGCGTACCCGTGTCCTTCCCGGTGGCGTGGGACACGCTCGATGACATCGCGCCGGCCGACTTCACCCTGCACACGGCGCTGGGACACCTCGGAAATGACGATCCGTGGGCCGCTCAGATGCCCGCGCCCCAGCAGTTGAGTACGGAACTCATCGTGGAGGGCCGCGCTATCCCGGTCGCTCGGATGCAGGCCATGCACGAAGGTAAGCGCCGCGCCCGCGCCCGCAAGAGCTGACAGGATCAGCGCTTGAGGTACTCGCTCGCAAGCGCTGGTGGCGCGCACGCCAGCCATCCGTCGATGATCGCCTCCTTGAGCGCCCGCTTGCCGACCTTGTTCAATTGAATCAACACGGCCGCGTACCCGTCGAAGTGCCGAATCGTGAATAGGGCTCGAGGTTGCATCGCCAGGATGGCCTCTTTCTCGCCGAGGTCCGCAACGCTGATGGCGAGGATCGGCCCATCGGGCGGCGTCGCATCGCCGAACCGCTTGATGTCCGCCTTGCTGAACGGCCGTTCCCATGCGAAGGCCTTGCCAGCAACAAACCACGTGAGATTCCCGCGTCGCTCGCCTTCAGTGACTTCGGGCAGCTCCAAGGCGATCCGGGCCGCATCATCGACTGTCGGCACGCTCCGCAGCGTACCCGGCGTCTACGGGTTATGACCCTTCATCGCCCGTAGTGACTCCGTGCGACGGTTGCTCGCCAACCGGTAGCGTACGGGCCACCATCCGCGCCGGAGCCAGGGGTGGTTGGGCGTAGTTGAACGCTCCCGACAAGTCGTACGCCTTGGCGACATTGACCGTCATCGAGGCCAGCCCGAAGGTGTGCTCGATGTAGGCCAGGATCGAGTACTGGGTGGCGGTGGTGCGGTCGGTGTAACCCGGTCGGGCGTAGGGGCTGACGACGAGCAACGGCAGGCGATTGGCCAGACCGGCCGGGGGAGCGACGTGGTCGTAGAAGCAACCGCAGACATCCCAGGTGGTGAAGATGGCCGTACTGGCCCATTGGGGGCCGGCTTCGATGGCGGCCACGATGTTGCCGATATCGGTGTCCTCGACCGCCAATGACTGCCCGTTGTGCCCTGAGTTGTCGTTGCCGTTGGCGTCTACTGCTGGCATGACATAGCTGATAGAGGGGAGCGCGCCGGCTTTCGCATCCGCGAGGACTTGGTCGTGGGGCACATCGTTGGCGTTCTGGGTGGTGTACAGGCACTCGGCCGCATAGGCGCAAGAGTTCCATATGTAAGGTCCGTTGGGGTTGGCTGGGTCACGCGTCTGTGCGTAGATCCGCCAATTACAGCCCGCGACCGCATCGCACCCATCGAGGATGGTTGGTCGGTAGCTCACCGGAGTCGGCCCGGCTGCCCCGCCGTAGGGGAAGGTCGCCTTTGGCAGGGCGGGGTCAGGGACGCAGGAATACACCCGCTGCACCGCACCCCCGCTGCTCGCCACCCAGTTCGCCTGTCGGCCAGAATCGCATCCCCACCCGGGCGGCCCGGTGGGCGTTGCGTTGTCCCCGGTGAAGCCGTCCAATCCGGCCGTCAGCGTCTCCAGATGTCCGCCAAAGCTTGGGATGGCTGCGGCTGAAAAGAAGCTGTCGGAGATGGCGAACTTTGTGGCCAGCGCGATCGTGTTCGGTTCGCCCGCGGCTGCCTCGTAGGTAAGGCAGCTGTACGTTGGCGGGCCGCATCCGGTGATCTTGTCCCACTTGTTGGACAATGCCAGCCGCTGCATCCTGATCGTGTGTCCAAGCTGAGGCGCGATGTCGCCGTGGGTCGTCAAATGGACAGTGACCCTATTGGTGGCCGCAACTGTCGGCGGCGGGGGAGGGCATCGGGTCGTGGACTGCTGGCAGAACTGGGCGAACACATCGTCGAAGGTCTTGTTCTCTTTGTAGATGAAGACCACATGCTTGATCGGGGACGGCGCGGCTACTGAGGCGCCCCGAGCGCATCCGGACAGCACCAAAAGCACCAAACAGCCCGCCACAGCCACGCCGACATGTCCCGGCCACCGTGCTCTGTGTGACATCGCTCTCGATTCCTTACCCGGGTGGTTCCGCTCGCGGGACGACGGCGAGCGAGACACCTCGTGCTCCAACCTCCATCGTCATACCTTCCCAGGCCGCAGACACCCTCGCGTCGCCGTTCCCCCAGATGCGGCGAGCATCTCCCACGAGCGCTCTCAACTCTGCGTCGGTGTGAGGGGTCGTGATGGAAGAGCACGAGGTGGTCGACGTCGGCCTTGCGGGCAAACGCGACCACATGGCCGATGGCCGAGTGGCCCAGCCGACATGCCTCGGGTACTCGTCGTCCCCGTACTGACCGTCGTGGAGCAGGATGTCGGCTCGGTGAGCCAGGTGGTATCCACTGACCCACTCTGCCGGCTGGTCGGCTATGTCGAGTCCCAGACCCGGTTCGTGATCCGGCAAGTAGACAACGACGCGCCCCCTCCTCTTCGATGCGGTAGCCCACCGTCGGGCCCTGGTGGGTGACCAGGGTGGCTCGGACCGAGAGGGACCCGATGGTCACGAGCTCCTCAGCGCGTCATGGAAGATCAGACGAGCCGGGATGTCTGCTAATCGCACCGGGAACAAAGGAGGCGACAGATACGTGGCGATACGGTCGGCCAGCGTTTGCACCGGAGAGGACGGTCCCCAGAGGTGAACCTCGACGTCGGCTGGAAGAGTGGTCGGAAGAAGCCGAGGCCTTGAATGTGGTCGAGGTGGAGATGGCTGAGCAGCACGTGGACCCGCTCGATGCCTCTCTCGGCAATGGCCACACCGAGCGGGCGCATGCCAGTGCCGGCGTCGAGCACCAGGACGTCTCCGCTCGTGCCCTGCACCTCGATACACGACGTGTTGCCGCCGTACCTGACGGTCTCGGCTCCAGGTGCCCCCAGCGAGCAGCGGCATCCTCACACCCGGACTTTCACGACTCCGCCTCCCAGAACACGGTGAGCACACCGTGCATGTCCCCGAGATGGCCAAACAGGGGATAGGCCGTGACCTCGAATTGCCGTCGGGAGCCGTCCAAGGTCGTACCAGCAGTGTCCGATGGGCGGGCTCGCGCTGGTAGAAGGCCACGCCCGCCGGCGAATCCCGGCGACGCAAATGGGTGCCGTCAAGGTCGGCCATCTCCAGCATGCTGCCGAACTCGTTGGCGGTGATCACTCCGATCTCGGCGTAGGTTTTACCGAGCATGAGCTCGGCGGCCTCGTTGTAGAACGCCAGCGTGCCGCCGGCGTCGATGAGGATCGGAGTGGCCAGATTGGCCGCGAGCTCACGAGCGAGTATCAGGGGGAGGCTGCGGCTGCCGGTCCGGGTCGTGTCACCTGTCATGGCTTTGGAGGTTACGCCGACACCCGGGAATCAGGCCGACTCAACAGAGTCGCGTTGAACCGGTCAGCCGTCGTGGGCAGCGTCCGTACGCTCTGGTCACGATGAGACGATGACGCCTCGCATGTGATCGTGGATCCGGCGCTGGGAGGTGAAAGAACCGATGCCGGCGACTGTGTAGGAGGGGGCCGTCGTTGGGAATGGCGCGGGAGGTGTGGCGATCACACCTGAGGTGGCGACGGTGGCGGTCATGGCGGCGATGCCGACCGTCGGCTTGTTCAGCGGGCTGTCGCCTTGGCTTCCGTAGAACTGGGCGTCACCGAAGGAGAAGATCCCGCCGTCGGAGGCAACCAGCCAGTAGCCGCCACCGTCGGG
>CAXMLU010000167.1:0-5503 GCA_964194255.1 uncultured bacterium | reverse complement strand
GATCTGCTCGATGACCCTGACCGGCGGGCCCAGCTGGGAGACGAGGCGCGGCGCTTCGTGCGCACCCACGGTTTCGGGTGGGGGGCCGAGGCGTTATTCCGGTGGTTGGTTACCCCTGTGGGCGTTCGCCCACCACGGTGAACATCGACATGTCCACCGGCGGGGCGGTCAGGTCGTGGCCGAGGTGGTGCTTCTGGGCGTGGTAGGTCACGGTCGTCCGGCCGAAGCCGACGTGGCTGAGCATCCGACACACGGTGCCGGGCGTAATGGACCACCAGTTGGTGAGGTGTTCCATCCCCATCGGAGCGAAGCGCAGCACGTTGTCGTTCTGGTCCAGGGCGGGGTCCTGAACGAGATCAGTGACGACGATGCGTTCCTTGGTCCGGAGCGCGGCCTGGGTGATGGCCGAGAACGGATCGCGCAGATGAAGCAGGATGGCCCCGAACAAGGAGACGTCGAACATACCCAGATCGGCGGGTAGGCGGTAGATGTCGCCGTACACCACCGTGGCGGTCGATCCCAGATCGCGGTGCACGTACCACCACGAATTCTGCACGGCCCCGATGAACTGCATGTAGCCCATGCGCAGGGACGTGGTATCGACACCCGGGCGGGGAAGCAGATCGATGCTTACATCCCATCCCGCGTCGAGCCCGACCACCTCTGCACCCTCACGTTCCATAGAGAAGGTGAGATAGCCCGACGCGGGTCCGAGCTCGAGGATGCGCTTGCCAGCTACGTCGATGCCGCCCAGGTAGGTGTCCTCGCCGCCCCGCAGGTCCCACGCCCCAGGGATGACCTGGCCGTTTCGAAGCACGGACAGGTGATACCAGTGGCAGTCGTCCTGATCCACGAACGCCCGCTCCTCAGCCAGGCGGGCCTGGAAGGCGGGATCGAGTTGGCCCAGATATGCCGGTGGCGGAAACGCCGGCCAAAGGGATCTAGGCCGCGAACCCTCGGCACCGTGGAGGTACACGGTGGGAGGCGGTCCCCCCTGGGCGGCGCGCTGTCCCGCCACTCGTTCTAGGGTGCGGCGCGCCTCGAGCCTCGCCCGTCGCCGCAGTCGGTTGGTTATTGCCCGGGGATCAGGCATCGGCGCAGACTATGTTGTTTCTCCGGCCGGGCGCCCCAACCCGGCCTCCTCGCCGAAGCGGGGCCCCCACCCCGCCGGCGCAGACGAGTGCCGGCGATGTGTGCTCACCCCGGCCGGGCGGCTCGGAGGAGACGGACCACCTGGGCGCGGACGACGTCCGTGCGCGATCCGAGAAGGCGGCGGGCGACCATGCTCGCCAGTCGCCGAGGTTGTTCGCGCATGGTCCAGTCGGGAGGTCCGAGCGGGGTGACGTCGCCCTCGGCGGTCTGGGCCGACCACGCGGCGGTGAAGTCCACCCGCACCCGGGCGGCGGGTACGCCGAGGACCGACACCAGATAGGTGCTTGCCTCTGGGCTTGGCACGACCACCTCATGCACCGCCGGCCAGAGAGGAGCGAGGGCCGCTTTGTCCAACTGGCCGGCGCCGACCACCTGCACGGCTACGTGGCGGAACCGGCGCAGAGCCAGAGCCAGAGCCCGCGCCGGACGGGGCGAAGTCATGGGGGCGAATGGCATCCCCGGCTCGACGCACAGCACCAGCGCGTCGGCGCGCGGCGAGAGCTTCAACAAAGACCACGCGGCTCGATAGCCGGATAAGACGGCATGGCGATGGGCGGCGCTGGGTCGCGGCGATAGCACCTCCACCTCGTCGCCGTCCGCCCAGCTGCGCTCCACCGCCGCCAGCGTCGACGCCGCCGCCGCGCCCGGGACGGGCGGATAACTCCCGACCACGAGGACCCTCATGGCCGTACCCCGAGCTCGGTCTCCATCTGATCGAGCACGACGTCCCAGCGATAGTGATCGAGCACGTACCGCCGGCCCCGCCGACCAAGCTCTTCGCTGACCCCGTCATTCTTGGTCACCGCGGCCAGTCCGGTGGCGAACGAGGCCTCGTCCGCAAACGTCACGCCGCCGCCCGAGCGTTGGCAATGCCACGCCACCACCTCACTGGTGGCTAGCGCCAGCACGGGTGTCTCTGCCAACCACGACTCCATCACCGTTCGGGAGAAGCTCTCCATGCGGCTCGGTTGCACGTAGGCGACGGCGGCGGCGAAGGCATTGTTGCGCTCCGCCGCGTCGAGGAATCCCAGATCGATGACGCGATCCTGGATCTCCGAAGGTGCGATCACCGGCCCCACGCCGATCGTGACCAGATCGAGGTCGATGTCACCACGCCGCAGGGCGAACGCGTACGCATGCAGGAGCCAATCCCACCCTTTCCCCGCTTCTCTTCTCCCGGCATAAAGCAAGAACGGACGGGTGATGCCATGCCGCGCCCGGAACCCCTCCGGGTCATAGCCATCCGGAACGTCGACGCCGGCGCCAGTCACCGAGTGGCGTTTGGCGACCGCGCCGAGCCGGTGGGCCAACTGATGCTCAGGCTCGGACAGGAACCACACCGCGGCCGGATCGGCCAAGACGGGGCGCATCACGTCGAGGCGGGCGTAGTGCTCATCGTGGAGGCAGGGAATGACGATGGCCCGGTCGCTGAGTACCGGCGCGCAAACGGTGGTCGTCCAGAAAAGGTAAGGCGAGAACACGATGGCGTCATACGTGTCCCGGTGGCGCAGGAGATGGTGAAAGAGGCCGGGCACCCGGAACCGGTAGCTCAGCCAACTCACCTGTGCATCGAGAGACGGAACCCCGCCCTCCTGGATGATCAACTGCGCCTTATGCGCGGCCCGCGAAGGAGAATGCACGGTCGGGAAACGCCACACCGTGAGTCCCTCGTCCGCCGACCGCCCTTCCGGCACTTCATTGGCCCAGGTGAAATGGTCGACGGCGCAGGTCGTCACCATGTCCACCTGCCAGCCCCGGCGCGCCAACCCGATAGCTGCCTCCCGGGACACTGATTCGGAACCGCCGACGACGCCGGCCCCGTAACGGGGAGCGACAAAGGCGATCCGGCCGCGGTCAGCCACCCGCCGCCTCCACCACCGGCACCACCGTGTCGAGGAACAGCTTGCGGGCGTTGTCCAACGAGAAGTGCTCGACTCGGGCGCGGCCGGCCTCGTTCAACGACGCCCGGAGCTCGCAGTCGGTGAGTGCACGATGCGCGGCGCACGCCACGATGGCCGGATCTTTGTCGTCGAGCAGGATGCCGGCGTCGCCGACGGTGTCCGGCAGGGCGGCAGTGGCATAGGCGACGACCGGCACATTGAAGTGCATCGCCTCAAGGGCCGGAATGCAGAACCCCTCGTGTTCCGACAGACATACGAACACATCGGCGCTCTGATAGTGCGCCAGCAGGCTGGGGAAGTCGACGCTGTCGGCAAACTCCACTGCGTCGAGAACGCCGAGCTCGTGGGCGAGCTGGGTGAGAGCCCGCAAATACAAGGCCGACGTCATGCCGCCGACCAGGGTCAAGCGGGCGGCAGGGTCGAACAGATGGCGGTAGGCGGCGAAGGCCCCGATGATGTCGTGCTGGCACTTGTTCGGTGCAACTCGTCCGACGAAGAGCCACTGGGAGCCACCTCGGTCCTTGGCTCGTTGGAGCCGGGCCAGCGTCCGCGCGTCAGCCGCCGCCGAATACTTGTCGAAGTCGATCATCAGCGGCGCGACCGCGGTTCTCCGGTAGCCGATCTCGACTAGCTCGGCCCGGTTGAAGGGAGATACGGCAATGGCCAGCTCGACTCGATCGGCCAGCGTCCGTAGCTGGTCTCGAGCCTCGGTCATGCTGGCCGCGGCCACCGGTTCCCATCGGGCGAAGTACCGGGCCGGAGTGATGTTGTGATAATCGATCATGAGCGGTTCGTTGCGTTTGGCGAGGAACGAGGCCATGGGACTGCTCGTGGACGCGTGATACAGCAGGAATGTCCGCTCGCGAGTCGCCGGGTACGAACGGAAATCCTCGGCGTGGCGGTCCATGGGTCCGTGGATGTGTTCGGCGAAGATGTCCGACTCGAAGCCGGCGTCGCGGAGGGCGCGACGGGTCTGGAGGACATGGCTACCGATGGCGTCGTGTGGAGCGAAGCCGGGGAGAAACTGATCGATCCTGGTCACCGGCCCTGCTCGAGATCCGCCACCCGGGCCGCCAGTCCCTCGACCTCCCGACGCAGCCCGGCGGTCGACTCCTCGAGGGCTTCGGTCCGCTCGACGATGGCGGCTCCGAACCGGACGGTGGCCTGCCCCAACAGGGTCACCTGGTTGCCCAGGTAGCGGAGGTACCAGGCGGTGACGCGCTTCACGGCCATCTTCACCGACGAACCGGCGCGCACCCGTGATCCGGTGGGCACGTCGACGTCGACGGTCGCTTGGGCGTCGAGCAGAGCCAGCGCCGCTCGCAGGTCGGCGCGGCCGGCGTCGATCGGCGCCAGGCGCGACGTGGCCAGACGGATACGGTCGAGCTCGTCGTCATGCAGCGACCGGCCGTGGGCTTCGATCTCCTCCACGACGTGAACCCGCTGGCCGGCCGGGGTCGTAGAGTCCTCGTCTGGGTCGTTCATGGCGCCGAGAACGCTACCGCGATGCCCCTGGTGTTTTCGTGTCCTCAGTCGGGCCGCCTGCCGGCCGATCAGAAGAGCAACCATGACCTTCCACCGCGCCCGCATCGCCGTTGCCTCACTCCTCGTGGTCGTCCCGCTCGCCGCCGGATCTGCGGCAGAGGCCGCAAAACCGGCCGCCAAACCGGCCGCAAGGGCCGCCGCGGCGCTCCCCAAGCCGGCCGCCTTGTCACCCGCCTTCGCCGGCCCGGCGTGGTCGGCGGCCACCGGACCGACCCATCTGTCCTCGCCGCTTATCGCCGACGTCAATGGTGACGGTGTTCCCGACGTCGTCAGCGCCGACCTTTCCGGCGTGCTCCACGTGCTCGACGGACGCACCGGCCGCGAGCTTCCCGGGTGGCCGCAGGCCGTCCAGCCGGTGGCGGGTACCACCAGTGGGGTGGAGTCATCGCCGACGGTGGTCGACCTCAACCGGGATGGCCACAAGGAGATCGTGGTCGCGGCCGGAGGGTCTATCAACCTCTGCCCTACCAACCAGCCCGGAGGGGTAGTGGCCTTCAACGCCACCGGCACGGTTCTGTGGCGGATGCAGGCCATGGACGTCTTCAACGTGTGCAACGGCGCCGGGCCCGACGGAGTCCCCGACGGCGTGCAATCCACAGTGGCGGCCGGGGACATCGACGGCAGCGGCTACCCGTCGTTGGTGTTCGGCGGTTTCGATCACCGCGTCTACGCGCTTGACCGCTTCGGCCACATCCTGCCCGGCTTCCCGTTCAACAGCCTGGACACCATCTGGACCTCAGCCGCTCTCTATGACACCGCTCATACCGGCCGCATGGACATCTTCATCGGCGGAGACGCGTGGAAGGGCACCCCGCCGAATATCGCCGGGCCTTGCGGTCCGGGCGGCGGCGGCATCATGCGAGCCATCCGCTACGTCGGCGGGGGACCTCAGGTTCTGTGGCAGG
>CAXMLU010000166.1:0-4569 GCA_964194255.1 uncultured bacterium | reverse complement strand
CCCGCCACTTTGGCCCGGTAGAGGGGAATATCGGCGTCTTTGAGAAGCTCGCCGGCCGACAGACTCGCCGACGAGGCGATGCCGATACTGGCCGTCACGGTGAGTTCGAGCCCGTCCATCCCGTCGATGGTGAAGGGCAGCCCACTGGCAGAACAGCAGTACTCCTCGAAGGGTTCCGACCGGTCCCGAAAGTGCGGCTCGATGATCCAGTCGGTCGGGCCGACCTCTTCCCCCCGGATCGAGACGATCGGAGAGAGGCTGGCACCCGGCATTGCGATGTCGGCGTAGAGGGCTGCCGGCGACCCAAGGCTTTGGAGGACCTCGGTGTAGTTGGGGGTGGTCACATCGGCGAATGCGTTGAGGCCCACGCCAATGAGGCTTTGAGGGCCTCCGAGCACGACGGCGGCCGCCTCCAGCAGACGGCGGAACTGCGTATAGCTGCTCCAGGAACGGTCATCGGACAGTTCATCGGGGCTGCGGGTCTCGCCCGCTTGGCTGAGGACCTCCTCGATCGCGCCGGTGCGGGCGTGGGCGCGCAGGAACTTCAGCAGGAATCGCGTGTTCGAGCCCGCGAAGTGGCGGTGATGCTCGATGCTGGGACGCTGGCCCACCGCGGAGGATCCTCTCGGTCGAAACGACGGGCGTTCCGCTCGAAGGGTCCCGTCAGCGGTATAATCGGCAAATTTGTCGCGCTGCTGAACAAATCCACCCTCCCCGACCTGTACACGCCGCGACCCGGCGCTCCTCTGCGCCCGAGCGCGGGCGACTCTGTAAGACAAACACCCCCAAATATCGCTCGTTACGGCGATGTTTCGGGGCGCTCGGCGCAGCGAGAGCGTTTCGACGCCTGGACCTCACCTGCCTGCAACCTGGCCGAATCACCCCGCGGGTTGAGTGTTGTGCATGGCCATCATCAGCGTCGATCGAGAGATTGACGTCGCGCTTGCCCCTCGCTCCACCGCCACCGAGCCCACGCGTCGATGTGGGTGGATCGAGGATTGGGACCCGGACGACGAATCCTTCTGGGCCAACGGTCGAGGGAGGACGGCCAAGAAGAACCTCGCCTTGTGGATGCTCGCTGAGTACATCGGCTTCAGCATCTGGGTGCTGTGGACCGTTGTTCGTTCTCGATCTCGCCAACAGCGGCACCGTCATGTCGAGTCCGAACTTTCTTGTTGACGCTTATTCCGAACTTGGCTCACCCCTTCGGTCGCCATCGTGAGTCGAGAACGGGCAGGGGCGAGGTATCAACCAACACCCGGAACTCTGTAATGCATCAGCCGGAACGGTGTAACCCATTACCCGGACCTAATCCGTGGATGAGCCGGACCCATACAGGCATTGTGGGCTCGGTGGGGATCGAACCCACGACCGAGGGATTATGAGATTGACGACTGCCTCACCCCGGCGTCCCCCCACCTCCCTGCACGACCCGCCCTGACCGTGAGATCAGCGATGTCGGCTCGCTCACTGAATCGCCAAGGGAAATGTATGGACCAGGTGGGAAGCGATTGTTGGGATGAATGTTGGGATGGACTGATGCCCGACGAGGCCAGGACCGCATCGCGCATAGCTACGCCGACCGGGCCAAGGTCAATGACCGCGCGGCAACGCCACTACGTCTCGTGACCCTCCACATCCGAAGGCGCTACGTCGCGATTCATCCGTGGCAATGATCGCGGCAGCTGACCTTGTCTGCCGCCAGCCGCGACTGCCAGGCCCGACGAAGTCGAGACCACTGAACAGATCGACTAGCTCTGCGGCGAACACGTCAACGAAGTCCAGGGGTTCCTCCTCCCCGACCTCGACACGGAAACCCTCGAGGCACAACTCCTCAGCCCCACCCGCGTGACCAACTCCACCGACTCCCTCCTGACGCAGGCTGGCTTCCGTTGGAGGCGGGGACCGTAATTGTCATCGACCGGGATCGAACCGGTGTACAACGGCCCGAGCTTCGTTTTTTCGTGCCGCTGCGGCACGGCATCAGTCCCCCGGCCTGCCTGACCGCATAACGAACTGCTGCGGTTCGCTGCGGACCTCCCAGATGCCCCGGTCGGGCTGCTCCCAGATGCGAGCGGCCATGTTCACCGAGCTCAGCAGGAACCGCCAGTAGTCGTCATCGGGTGACCGGCCACGTCCGCCAACGCCAAGCCAGGTCGAGGAGGTACCCGTACACGTCGAGCTGGAGCTGGTCGGACGCGGCGTTGCCTAGCCGGGCCGGAGTCGAAACCCGGTAGCCCTCGAGATGTCCAAGTTCCAACTCGGTGAGCCGCCGCTCACCGCCCAGGCCGTACATGATCTCCAGTGATTCGGCGTTCCCGCACTGCGCTCCACGAAGCGTCGGAATCCGCGGGTCGATCGTGTCCGGTGGCGTCCAGATGACCGAGGACTGCGATCGGGTGCCGGCAGCGACGACGAAGTCGGCGCCCAAGTCGTGCTCGTTGATCGGCTCGAGATCGGCGTCGGCCGATATGACGAGTGCGTCGTCGTTGCCCCCGATAGTGCTGAAGAGCCGTTCGCCATGGCGACGCAGCCACGGGCGCACGCCCGCGCAGTCGAAACGAGCGGCCATGTACATTCTGCATTCGACCTGCACGCCTACGACTACTCCGCGTTCGAGCCCCGCTACCAAGCGGAGAACCTCGAACTCCGTCACTCGACCACCACGCCGCGTATGTCGCCGACGCGAACACCACACTCATGCCCACCCCGGCACTGAAGCCAGCGCTTCCGATGAAGGTCGCTGGTCGGTCCGGTGGGATGAAGCCCGAGCGCGGGGACATCCGGGCCGGACGCAGATACCGAGACGGGCGTTGGGCTCAGGCGTGGGTCTTCGTCGCTGCTGGTTAGCCGGACGCGGCGTTGATATGGAAGTGGATGGTGACAATGTTGGAGGCCACACCGAATTTCTGCAGGTCTCCGGCGTCGATTTTGCCGTCGTGGTCGGCGTCGGGCACTACGTTCGGTGCGTCGTTGTAGATGCCGTCGTGGTTGAGGTCAGCGACGACGGCGACCGTGAGGATGGTGTCGACGTTTTGGCCGGCGATAGGCGCGCCAACGATCCACGTGTCCCAGATCTCTGCACCATCACCGGAACGGTTGGTCACGCCGGTGAGATTGAACAGGTTGGCCAGGTTGGTACCGGGCCCGGAGAAGCCGGGAAGAGTGTTGTTGGTGGTCGAGCTGAGCACGACGAGGCCGGGCAGGCGATCGTCTTGGCCGGTCGAGAACGTGCCCGGGAACGGGGCGGTGTTGTTGTGTGCCAGGGGTCCGGTGAGTTGCAGGCCGGTGAACGCGGCCGCTGCCAATCCGTGGTCGTAGTGCACGGCCAGGTCGACGAACCAGCCTGTGCCGCTGATCCCGGCGTTGTCCCGATTGCCGGGCGCGAAAACGGTCACCTGGACCGGGGTGTCGGCCCGCTTGTGGTGTCCATCCTCAGCGTTGGCGCTGGACAGGCTGGTCGCCCCGTACGCGATCAATAGGCTGGCGGTGACAGCGACGGTGGCGATACCGCGTTTGCGGATCTTCATGAGCTTCCTCCAAGAGTTGGTAACACGGTTATACGCCGCGCGAAGCGGGAACGTTCACCGGCCCGCCTCGCGGCGCATCAGCGACGACCATCGGATCGGGATCGACGCGCGGCGTGTGTGCTCCCCAAGCCCTGATGTCGTGAGTTCTGCCCCACCGGCCCGTGCGACTTGACGTTGCCGTCGGCGTTGGTCGCAAGCTGGTGACCGACAGCGACGCGGATCCGAGGCCTGCGCCTTCGTCGGCTTCGAGCCGCCAACCTCGGCGTACCTCACCCCGCGATGGGGGCTGTGCCGCCCGCCAGTCCGGTGGTGGCGAGCGGGAAACGGTTGGTGCCCAGCGCTCACGCCAAGTGACATTCTATTCCGGTGGTGATGACGCGCGCCCCAGATTTGGTTGACCAAGCTGAGTTGGACTGCGATCGGGCTGGCGGTGTTCAACCCGGATGGATCGTCCGGGACCTCTTCGCCCGCTGTCTCCGTCAGCATGGCGTGATGGACGTCGTGTGGCCGATCACCGCCTTGGACGTCGGCCGCTGGAGGTGTCGGGCTGCGGGACTCGTCGAGTGGCCCAAGAACCCTCGGTGGAGAGCCGGGCACGGCTTCACGAACCACCACGCGGTCTACCCGATCGAGCCTGGCCACCAGTGAACATCCCCGGCCCGTTGCAGCCTCGGGAACCTCATCGCCGAGGTGCATCTTTGGCCTTGGCGGGCAGGCAGGCAGTCGTGGCACCAAGCGTCCTCCCGCGGTCGCTTCCGGCTTCGCAAGGGCTCGCTGTTTGCCGTCTATATCGCCGCCTACACGTTCGGTCGCTTTTCACCGAGCACGAGCGCATCGACTTTGCCCACAGACTGCGCCCACTCCGCCTCAACGACTGGACCAGCGTCGTTGTTCGTCAGCGCCGTGGCCGTACTCGTGTACGCCAACCGCGCGACATCGCCAACCGTTCTCGACGATCCAGAGGGAGGGCAGTGACAGTGGCGAGCAGCGGCCCGGTCGGTGCGGTCCCTGCCCGCCACTCCATGACCCGATCCGCCCC
>CAXMLU010000165.1:0-4329 GCA_964194255.1 uncultured bacterium | reverse complement strand
TTGATCATGGCGATCTCGGTGCGGGCGTTGGCCGGTCCGACCTGATCCATCTTCCATGCCGCGTAGAGCGTCATCAGCCGGGCCGCGGTCATCTCCGCCAGTGAGTCGGCCACCCAGTTCTGGATGGTTTGCTTCTCGGCCAGGTACGACCCGTGTGTGTAACGGGAAACCGACCGCTCGCATAGCATGTCGAACGCCCGCCTCGACTGGCCCAGCCAGCGCATGCAGTGATGTATCCGGCCCGGGCCCAGACGCTTCTGGGCCAGTACGAATCCGGATCCTTCATCCCCGATCAGATTTTCGTACGGGACCCGAACATCGGCGTAGATGATCTCCGAGTGGCCGCCGAAGACTCCGAAGTGCTCAACCGGGTTTTCCATGGTGGGCACGTCGCGAAGGATGTTGACGCCTGGCGTGTTGGTCGGCACGACGATCATCGAGCTGCCCTGGTAGGCGTGGACGTCCGGGTTGGTGACGGCCATGACGATAAGAAAGTCGGCTACCGAACCGTTGGACGTGAACCACTTGTGGCCGTTAATCACCCACTCGTCGCCGTCCCGGACGGCCCTGGTCTTGAGGAGGGTCGGATCGGCCCCGGCACCGGGCTCGGTCATCGAGAACGCACTCCGGAGCCGGCCATCGAGGAGGGGCCAGAGCCACTGGTCCTTTTGCTTGTCGCTCTTGGATCCAACCGCCAGCAGCTCCGCATTCCCCGAGTCCGGAGCGTTGTTGCCGAAGACCATCGGGGCGTACGCCGTTTGGCCGAGGATCTCGTGCATCAGCCCGAGCTTGACCTGACCAAACCCGCCACCGCCCAGCTCGGGCTCGAGATGAGCGGCCCAGAGTCCCATGTCCTTGACCTGCTGCTGCAACGGCCGGACGACCTCCCTCACCTTCTCGTAGGGAAGTTCGAGCGTCTCGATGGGAAGGATCTCGTCCCGTACGAACGAGCGCATCCACTCGAGCTTCTCCTCGAACTCGGGATCGGTCGAAAAATCCCATGCCATCGCTGCGCTCCCCTGGTCGTTCATTCAATGCCACTCTTGTGAACCTTGAGCGTAATCGACCTCCTCACCGTGGCCGCCCTGGCCTTCTTCGGCGGACGCCTGGCGTTGAACGCCGGACGCGCCGCCCGATCGGACGCGGCCCGCCGCCGCAGCGTCCAGATCGTCCGCGGCCTTCGCCCGCATCATTTCCTGCAGGCTCCCTTTGCGTACGTCGCCGTCGTCGTCGCCGCCGTGGGCCTGCTTCAGGTTCCGGGACTGTCCTTCGGCTGGTGGACGGCACTTGGCGGGAACGGCAACATCGTGACCGGCTCGACCACCCGCACGGCCGGCACCGCGCTCGAGTGGATCATCCCGGCGGTGTTCCTGTCCATCGTGTTCCCTTTGCTGCCGCTGTTCGCCGAGCGGGAAGAAGTCCTCTTCCGCGTCGGAGCGGAGAACTGGTCCACCGGCCGGCGGGCCAGGCGCGGAGTGGAGTTCGGACTGGTCCACCTGATCATGGGCATTCCCATCGCCGTGGCCTTGGCCCTCTCCGTGGGCGGTTGGTACTTCACCTGGGCTTACCTGCGGGGGTGGCGGCGAGGCGGCCAGGCGGCCGGACTGCTGGAAAGCACCAGAAGTCATCTGGCCTACAACACCGAGATCCTGGCCATCGTGGTCGTCATCCTCATCGCCCTTGGGCGGCTGCGGTGACGCTGGTGGTGGCCAGCGCCAACGGGCTGGCCGGCGTTGATGTGGCATGGGACGTGATGGCCGCCGGCGGTTCGGTACTCGACGCCGTTGAGGCGGCGACACGAGTCGTCGAAGACGAACCCACCGACCACTCGGTCGGATACGGCGGATACCCGAACGCGGCTGGAGAGGTCGAACTCGACGCGTCGATCATGGAGGGAGAAACCCGCCGAGCGGGCGCGGTCGGAAGTCTGCGTCGCTACCGGCACGCCATAACCGTGGCGCGGGCGGTCATGGAACGCCTACCGCATGTGCTGGTCGTGGGCGACGGCGCCGCCCGCCTGGCGGCGGAGCTGGGCATGGAGGCGGAGGACCTGTTGACGGCCGAAGCGGAGCACGTCTGGAGGTCGCGCGTACCTCGGGGCGAGCATCCGTTGATCGAAACCGCCATGGTCGCCATGGATCCCGATCTGGCGGCTGGCACCGTCAACTTCCTGGCCGTTGATGCCTCAGGCCGGATGGCCTCGGCGGTGAGCACGAGCGGCTGGGCGTGGAAGTACCCCGGGAGGCTGGGCGACACCCCGGTCATCGGCGCCGGCAACTACTGCGACGACCGCTACGGCGCAGCCGCCTGCACGGGATGGGGGGAGCTGGCGGTGCGCGCCGGCACGGCCCGCGCCGTGGTCGCATCGCTGGCGGCCGGAGTGGCTCTCACCGACGCCTGCCACATCGCTTTCGCGGACCTCGCGACGCTCGGCGTGGCTCCCGATCGCGTGCTCATGCACCTGGTGGCGATGGACGGGACCGGAGAGTACGGCGGCTTTTCCACCCGGCCGGGAACGAGGTACGCAGTGCGCACGTCGGGCATGGCCCGGGCCGCGCTGCAGCCCCGCACCGTGATCACCCTGGCCTGAGCATGCCTCTCGTCCGTCGGGCCATGACCGTTGGCGCCGTGTTCACGAGCGCCGCCCTCCGCCGGCGTCAGCCCCTTCCCCGTCGTCTACGCGTCGCCTTCGCCCGTCTCGGACCGACCTACGTCAAGCTCGGCCAGCTGATCGCTTCCAGCCCGGGGATGTTTCCCGACGAGTGGACCCGAGAGTTTGCGTCGCTACGCGACCGCGTGCCGCCCTTCCCCGGTCTCGAAGCCCAGCGCATCATCGAGGGCGAGCTCGGCGGCCCGCTGGACTCGTTCTTCGCCCATTTCGACGACGAACCGATGGCGGCCGCTTCGATCGCCCAGGTCCATGCGGCCGTGCTGCCGGACGGGAGGGCAGTGGTCGTCAAGGTGCAGCGGCCGCATCTCGACCCGCAGGTGAAGGATGACCTGCGGGCCATGGCCCTTCTCGCCGCCGTCCTGGAACGGATCCCGTACACGGCGGTGGCCTCGCCCCGAGCTGTGGTCGAGGACTTCGGCCGGACCCTGGGCGAGGAGATGGACTTCCGCCTCGAGGCCGACAACGGTACGCATGCGCGCCATTCTCGACCAGGAGGGCATCACCGACGCCCGGGTGCCGCGTGTCCATCTCGACCTGGTGACGCGGCGCGTACTGACCATGGAGCGGATCGACGGCATCCGCTTCCACGACGTGGAGGCCATGCGGGCGGCAGGCATCGACACGGCCAGGCTGCTCCGCATCGGGGTCCAAACCATGGTCGAGGGCGTGCTGGTACACGGCTTCTTCCACGGTGACTTGCATGCCGGCAACATTGTTGTGCTCGGCGATGGCACGTTCGTGCTGCTCGACTTCGGCATTGTCGGACGTCTCACCGAACCCGTCCGCAACCGGCTCGCGCACTACCTGATTGCCGTGTCCACCAACGACTACCACGGGATGGTGCGCGCCCTGCGCAGTTTCGGTGACGCCATTCCTCAGGACGTGGACATCAACGTCTTGGCCGCCGAGGTGCAAAGGAGGTACGAGCCGTTCGTGAAAGAGGGGGTGATGGTCGCGCAGCTGGGCGAGCTGATGGAGACCATGATCCGCTCGATGGTGAAGTTCCGGGTCCGCATCCCGCGCGAGCTCGTCCTGCTCGCGAAGCAGATGCTCTATCTCGAGGGCGCCGCCCGCACGCTGGCGCCTGAGGTCGACCTCCTCCAGGAACAACAGGTGATCTACGTCGCGCTGATGGCCAAGTACCCCGAGCTCGGACAGCAGTTGTTGGGTAAGAGCTGATCAGCGGAAGTCACGGGAGCGCAGTGGAGTGGAGAGATCGAGACGCTCGATGCGGGCGGCCACCACGTTGATCACACCTTCGACTTTCTCGAGAGTGCCGGTCACGACCAGGGCGGGGGCGGCGCGCGCCACCCGCCGGTAGCGCGCCCAGACTCCTTTCGAACAGATGATGTTCATCAGACCGGTCTCGTCCTCGAGGTTCAAGAACAGCGTCCCGCCCGCCGTCGCCGGCCGCTGCCGGTGCGTCACGAGCCCGGCCACCTTGACCCGATCCCCGTCCACGACCTCCGGCAGGCCGGCGGCGGCCACCACGCCATCCGACACCAGGACGTCTCGCAGGAACTGCACCGGATGGCTGTCGGGGGAGAGCCCGGTGGCCCACAGGTCGGCCCGGTTCTCTTCCACCGCATGCATAGGGGGCAGCGGCGGGGCCTCGGCCCCCGTCACCACTCCCGCCAGCCGATCCGGCCTGGCCTGAG
>CAXMLU010000164.1:0-16550 GCA_964194255.1 uncultured bacterium | reverse complement strand
CCCGGCACCATCGGCAGGGACGGCTGGGTGCGGTCCAGAGCCTGGACCTGGGTTTTCTCGTCGAAACAGAACACCGCTGCGGCAGCCGGCGGGTTCACGTACAGGCCGACCACGTCCCGCAGCTTCGACTCGAAGCTCGGGTCTGTGGCCAGCTTGAAGGTCTCCACCTTCCACGGCCGGATCCGCCGTGCCTGCCATGTCCGGGCCACCGTGTCCTTGCCGATCCCGTACCGGGCCGCCATCGACCTCGTCGTCCAGCACGCAGAGCCGTCGTCGGGCACCGTGTGCAACGTGTCGTGCACGATCGCTTCCACAACATCGTCGCCGAGCACAATAGGGCGGCCACGCCCCGCCCGGATGCGCCCCACCGCAGCGGTTCCCTCCGCGGCGAACCGGCTACGCCACCGACGGACAGACTTCGGCGTGGACGCGCACCGACGAGCGATCTCGGCGTTCGAAACACCGACCGCAGCCCACAACAACGCCTTGGCCTGGCGCACATCCCGAGCCGGCAGGGTGTGCGAACGAGCAAGCCGCTCCAGCTCAGCCCGCTGTCCACCCGTCATCTCCAAAGCCCCAGCCGCAGCCACCATCCCACCCACGCTACAACAGATCACTATTTAAGCGACACACCGCCGGTGTGTACCCCATCGGCGGTACTCTTGCGAAATGGGACCCCTTCGGTATTCCATCAACGTCACATTGGACGGGTGCTGCGATCATCGTGCAATCCCCGCGGACGAAGCCTTGCATCGTCACACGGCCGAGAGCCTCAACAATGCCGATGCGCTTCTCTTTGGCCGGGTGACTTACGAAATGATGGAAACAGCGTGGCGGCTGCCGCCACCGACGGGATCGAGACCTGATTGGATGGAACCCTTCGCCCGGACGATCAACGCGGCAAAGAAGTACGTCGTGTCGAGCACCCTGGAGCAGGTCGATTGGAACGCGGATCTCGTGCGCGGAGATCTGGGCAAGGCCGTTCAGCAACTCAAGCGGGAGTCGGGCAAGGGACTGTTCGTGGGAGGCGTGAAGCTCCCACTGGCGTTGACGGAGCTGGGGTTGATCGATGAGTACGAGTTCGTGGTGCATCCGAGGCTGGCGGGCCACGGGCCGACGTTGTTCGCAGGGCTATCGAAGCATGTCGACTTGAAGCTCGTGAGCCGGCTGGAGTTCGGCTCGGGGGCGGTGGCGATGCGGTACGAGCCGAGAAGGTAGCCATTGGGCTTGCTAGCCCGAGCCGGCCGCATCATGGAGCCCTGGTTCGCGGCTCTCGAGCGCCCCACCGCAGCGGTTCCCTCCGCGGCGAACCGCCTGCGCCACCGGTGAGCCCACTCCATCGGTTGGCACGGTGTTGTCGTACGTGAGTACGAGTTTCTTGTGTAAGCCCTCAAGGCTGCGCCCCAACGTTGCGCGGCGGACCTGGGTCCTCAACCTTGCGGGATCTCGGTGGGCAACGCCGTGACGCCTGACTCGAGTTGTGATTTGAGGGCGGACAGCACCGGCAACCACGCCGATTCCAGCTCGTGGGCGGACTCGCGTCCCGCGTCTAGTTCGTCGACATAAAGCCGAACGACCGTGCCGGCCGGGTCGACCCGGGTCTCCCAGGTCACATAGACCAACGGCCGTTCGGCCTCTTCGCCGACGGTGTAGGAGAGGCGGCGGGGACGTTCAGCGAAGACCACGGTGCCCTGCAGCCTCGGCCCGCCGGAGACGGCAAGGCTGAGACTCGATCCTGCCGTCCACTCCGACTCGACGGTCATCCCATAGAGGTAGGCGAGGCAGCCCTTCGTCGGAGTCAGGGTGTCCCATACGCGCTCGGGGTCAGCGACGGTGACGATTCGAAAGAGCTCACTGGCAACTGGCATTGAATCGCCTCCTCGTCGACCTCATGGTGCCAGATTTCCTCCCTTGACCTACGGGAGGGTTGGGGATGGCTTCCCAATAGAACGGGTGAACGCCCTTTCCCCAAATGGGTGGCTCGCTGAGCCACATGAACCGGACCCCTACGGGCGACGAATTTGGCATTCGGCAGGATGGGCCTTCTAGTTGCGAACACCCCGATTATCCGACCCGTCGTCCTCCCGCCTGTCGGCGCGAACACCCTGCCCGACGGCTCGCCCATCCCCGCACCTTCGCCGCCAGGCGGGGCGGACACCGCCTTCACGTCGGGACCTCCGCCAGGCTCCGATGACGGCTAGGGGGGTTCTCCCTCCTCGCCTTCGGCCGGCGAACCGGCTGCTAACAGGTAGTGTCAAGATCCGTGCTCAGAATTGGTGTGCTCGAGTGCGACCACGTGGAGGAGCGCTATCGCGGGATCGCAGGCGACTACTTCGACATGTTCTCGTCGCTGCTCGACCGGCACGGCGTCGACCTCGTGCGGTACGACGCCTGCGATGGCGTCCTACCCGCCACACCGGACGAGTGCGACGGCTGGATCGCCACCGGATCCCGACGGTCGGCCTACGACGACCTGGCCTGGATCCACGCCTTGGCGGCGTTCGTGCGCGACGTCCATAGGGGAGCCACGCCGTACGTCGGCATCTGCTTCGGTCACCAGCTCCTCGCCCAGGCGCTCGACGGTCGCGTCGAGCGGGCTCCGGCCGGATGGGAGTAGGCGTCCACCGCATGGAGCTCGACGAGCTCGCCACGAACTCGCCCGATTCGTCGTGGTCGCTCGTATACCTGCACCAGGACCAGATCGCATCCCTTCCCGAAGGGGCGACTGTGCTCGGCCGTACCGACCACTGCCCCATTGCGATGTACCGGGTGGGCGACACGATGCTCGGCATCCAGGCGCATCCCGAGTTCGGGCCAACATATGTTGAGGCGCTGCTCAACGACCGGGTCGACCGTATCGGCGCGGCCAGGACGGCAGCGGCGCGGCGCACGCTGGCCGAGCCCACCGACAACGCTATGGTGGGCGCGTGGCTCGTCCGGTTCCTGGAGGGAGCGCGGCTGCCCTCGACCTGACGGGCAGACCCGCTTTGCCGGTTCGATGGCTGTTCGGCGCGTCCACGTTCGGTTCGGGCTCTCCGGCCGGCGGATCCCGACGGAGGCACTCGGTCTATCGCGTCGTCTTCTGACGGACGATGGGGCCGTCGCGGTCCCCTCGTGGGTCACTGCGGTCACCGCGTTCGATGTTGGAGAGGACCCGGTCGAACACGGCGGCAAGCATGTCCACCTCCTCGTCGGAGAGCAGATCGAAGAAGTAACGGCGGGTGGCGGCCACGTGCCCGGGGGCGGCCCCTTTGATGGCCGCCCGGCCGGCCTCGGTCATGCGCACCATCGCGCCCCGGGCGTCCTCGGCACACTCCTGGCGGACCACGAGGCCGCGCCTTTCCATGCGGCTGACATGGTGGGACAGACGGCTGCGATCCCACAGGATCTCGCGGCCGAGTTCACGGGCACGGAGCATCCCGTCAGGTGACTCTGACAGTGGGACGAGAACGGCATAGTCCGCCCCCGATAGCCCGGTGTCCCGGCTGATCTGCGCTTCCAGCACGCTGGGAAGCTTCTGGTTGAGGCGGAGCCAGGTGCGCCACATGTGGGCGTCGCGCTCGTCGAGCCATCGCGGTTTCGCCATTGGGAATACGGTACTCAAATTATTGTTGACGCGTCAGCAAGTGGGAGTATTGTAGACACGTCAGCAAAAGTTCGGCAAGAGGAGCAACCACCATGTCGGATCGAGTCGTGAGCGTGCTGAGGACCCGCGACGATCGGGTCATACCGGTGGCCGGTGCCCACGACATCGACGGCGACCACCCCTCTGTCGAGTTTGTCTGCCCCCATCTGATGATCACCAAGGTCAGAGGCCACCGAGCCTTCCAAAGGAGGTGATCGCCATGCCGGCCATCACTGTCGAAGACACCCTCGTCCTTCCTCGCATCCCACGCCCCGACCCGACCTCCCGATCGCGCCCCGTGGCCAAGGTCGTGACCTCCCGCCGCCAGGCGGAGGGGGCGGGGTTCGTGGTCGCCCGGCCCTTCCCAGGCGAGCTGTCACTCGCCGAGGCCGACCCGTTCCTGCTGCTGGATCACGTCGGACCGTTGACCAACGGTCCCGGGGAAGCGAAGGGAGCGCCATGGCATCCGCACCGGGGCATCGAGACGGTCAGCTACATCCTCGATGGTGAGATCGCCCACCACGACTCCAACGGCGGCGGTGGCGTCATCGGCGAAGGCGACACCCAGTGGATGACGGCCGGCGGAGGCATCCTCCACGACGAGTTGCCCTCCGAGCGGGCCTACCGAACCGGCGGCCCGTTCCATGCCGTCCAACTCTGGGTCAACCTCCCACCGGCCCTGAAGATGACGCCGCCGCGGTATCAGCCCATCACCGGCGACGGGATGCGACTCCTGACCTCCGACGACGGCGGCGCCCTGATCCGCCTCATCGCCGGCGACCTCGCCGGATACGCGGGCCCGGGCGCGCGACATACACGCCGATCACCTACGCGCACGTGACCCTGGCCCCCGGCGCGGAACTCTCGGTTCCGTGGCCCGCGGCGTTCTCGGCCTTCGCCTACCTGCTGACCGGCCGCGGCACCGCCGGAGAGGAGCGACGTCCCGTGGAGGGCGACCAGCTCGTCGTGTTCGGCCCCGGCGATCGTGTCGTCCTGGCGGCCGCCGCCGGTCAGGCCGAGCCCCTGGAGGTGCTCGTGCTCGGCGGGCTACCGATCCGGGCGCCGATCGTGCATTACGGGCCCTTCGTCATGAACACCCGCGAGGAGATCCTTCAGGCGATCGAGGACTACCAGGCCGGCCGGCTTGGCACCATCCCCGCCGACCAACTCGTCCCCCGGAACTTCGCGTGATCGAGACGGTGGCGAACCGTCGAGTCAGGAGCCCACAGTGAGCGAGGTTTGCGGTCACCTCGATCAGGTCGCCGACGTCGAGCCGAGCAGCAAGGGCTGCGAGGACTGCCTGCGCATCGGCGGCCGTTGGGTCCACCAGCGCATGTGCATGTCATGTGGTCACGTTGGCTGTTGTGACAACTCGCCCAACCGTCACGCCACCGCCCACTTCACCGCCGCCCACCACCCGATCATCCAGTCCTACGAGCCGGGAGAGGACTGGTGGTTCTGCTTTCTCGACGATCTCGCATTCCTCGTCGATGGCGCGGCATCATTCGCGCATCCGTGAGCCAAGGACCCGAGATCGCGGTCCGTCGGCTTACGTGGGGTGTCTAGCTGCCCATCAGCGTCATGTTCGCACGCGACATGGAGCCACCTTGGGAACTTACCGCGCCGCCGACCCGCGGCAATGCGACGCCGTCCGAGCGGCCTTGAGGACGGCGCGCCCAGGTAGCCCAGGTTCCGCCCTGTCCGGAAGGTTGACATCACATCGCAGTTTCTTGCCGTCGTCCGATACGACCTATCGGGGTCATGCGCCTGACCCCTCCCTCGCCGGTTGACTCTGGCAGCGGCTACCGTCGACGCCGGTGAGTGAACGCTTCGGCCTGATCGACTTTGACCGCTTCCACACCATGGAACTTCCGGAGAAGCTGGCCGTCCACACGCCGCTCGACCTCGCGCGACTCCGACCCATCGCCTTCCGCCTCGAAGACGGACGGGCCTACACCTACACACCGTCGGGCGGCGGGATCGAGATCAGCGCCGGCGACGAGGAGGCCTCGACGGTTGTGGAGCTCACTCACCGGGACTGGTGCGATTTCGCATGGGAATTGCGCTCCTGCTTCGCTCTCCTCTACGCCGATCGGGTGGCCTTTCCGCGTGGCAGGATCGGGCAGCTATCGCGCTGGGAGCCGGTGTTGCGTGCCGTTTTCGACGGTCAAGAGGTCTACGACCTGGCCGATCCGCTTCCGGTGCTCGACGCCGAAGGACGGCCGCTGGATCTCGATCAGTCCTTCTCGGTCGACGACCCTGACGACGACCTCCGCGATTTTCTGGACCGAGCGGGATTCCTGCACTTGCGCGGCGTGTTTGACAGGGACGAGGTCGAGGCCCTGCGGGCCGACGTGGAGGCAGCCGTAGCCCGCGCACGGCCCGACGACGGGTGCTCGTGGTGGACGACGGTCGATGGCGACGACGTCTGCAATCGCGTCAACTACCTCAACGTGCAGTCGGCGCTGATTGCCGGCCTCGGTGACGACGCCCGGCTACGTCGCGTCGGCTCGCTCGGTGGGCTCGACCTGCGCGCCGCTGATGACCGCCTCGACGGTCACGGCGTGGTGATCAAGGTGCCTGGGGCGTCCTCCGGGCTCGCCGACCTGCCCTGGCACCGCGACTGCGGCATGGGCGGCCATCCCGTCAAGTGTCCGTTGCTCAACGTCGGTATTCAGCTTGACGCCGCCACGCCCGCGGCGGGCCAGCTCCAGATGATCGCCGGGTCTCACCTGGGATCGTCCCGACTTCCCGCCGGCGACGAGGTCGTCGGGCTTCCGGTCGTCGCCCTCACCACCGCCCCGGGCGACATAACCGTGCACTGGGGCCACACGCTTCATGCCGCCCCGCCGCCCCTGGATCGCGGCGCGGCCGGACGACGAGCGCTGTACATCACGTACGTCCCGCCACTGACGTTCGAGATGGTCGGGCCCGGCCAAGGTTACAACGACGTTCTCTTCGCCCACGACGCCGGCCACGTCCGCGAGCTGCTCTGATCGATCGTCTGATCACGCGCCGCGGCCGGCGTTGAGCTGAGCCAGCGTCCAGAGGCCGGCCACCGCCCCGACGAGGAGAGCGCCGATGTGGATGCTGAACTCCTCGATGAAGGTGGCGAACCCGCGGCTGACGTACGTGAGATCCAGGATGGCGCCGAGCACGTCTCCGAGGACGACAATCAACGCGATGAGGAGCATCCCGAGCAGTCCGGCGTCGATGAGTGTCGTCGAACGGCTGCCCGGCGACTGGCCGGGCGCCTCTGCCCGGGCCGGCGGGGATGGCGAGAGCGCCACCACGGCCACGGCCAGGAGGACAGCTGGAGCGAGGACCTCGAAGTGGTGGGCAACCAGCTGAGAGAGGAAGTCCCGGAAGCCCTGCTGGTCGTGGTTCTCTGTCAGCACACCGAGCCAGTAACCGCCCAGGTAGACGAGCATGGCCAGCACGTAACCGGCGACGACGATGCTCCAGGCATCGTCAAACAGTGGTCGGAGCGGCGCGGGGAACAACCCGTCGGGCAGTCGGCCGGCGAGCCCGTGTTCGTGTTCTGTCATGCGTCATCTTCGCGCGCCAACCCGACGGGCGCGGGTTATCAGACGAGGCGGTCACGGAATTCGACCGATGTTGGGTACATATGGAGACTTGAGAATGTGAGCCTGCCGAGCGAGTTGCCTATCGTGCAAGCTCGATGGCGGGTGGACCATCCACTGCCGCCCTTACGGCTGCGGTTGCCGAGGCAGGCGGATACGGTTTCGTCGCGGCCGGCTACTTGTCCGCGGAGGAACTCCGCCAGGCCACAATCTCTGGGCCGGGACCGGCTGGCACCAGCTCACCGCCCGAGCCGGCTGCAACGATCGTCCGCCGCATCGCCGCAGACGCTCGTTGAACCGAGCTCTGACCGAAGGCGCCCCTTACGGTCGAGGACTCGACGCGGCTTGAGGATGCGGCCGACCCAGGGCAGGCTGTCTCGATCACGATTGACCTGCTCTTCGCTGGAGTCGCCGTCAGTGACCTCGACGCCGCGGTGGCGTGGTATCGCAGGGTCTTCGGGCGCCACGCCGATGTGGTCGTGAACGATGACGAGGTGATGTGGAACGTCTGTGGCACGGGTTGGCTCTACGTCGTCCATGACGGCGAACGGGCTGGAAACGCGTTGGTGACCCAGTCGGTCGGTGACCTCGACGCACTGGTAGCCGAGCTCGCCGACAGGGGGATCTACCGCGATCCCATCGAGTTCGTCGGTGACGCCGGTCGCAGGGCGGTGCTAAGAGATCCCGACAGCACCCACATCGCCTTCATCCAGGTGATGGCGTCGTCGCTGCCTACGACGTAATCGCCCGTTCGCCATCGAGACGAGTGCGCCCGCGCCCGGAACGACTGAACGAGTCACTGCGGAGCCGGCGGGGTGCGATCCTCGCGGCTGCCCCGTGCACACAAACGTGCGATTGGGGCGATGAGGAGCTGGTAAAGGGGCCGGACGGACCGGGCGGAAGTAGCGATGACGCTCCTCTTGCCAGACCGTCGCCCTCCGATGGGGCTTGACCAACTGCAACCCCATCTGAATGAGCGGAGCGGGGCGGTAGGTCTCTGTCGGCTCGGCGCCGTGGAGCTCGATGCGGCAGAGGTGTTTTGTGCTCATGAAGCCGTACTGGCTGGGGCTGACCAATCGCACCGACGCGCCGTGGTCGCTGTCGAACGGGCGCCCATCGAGACGGTCTGCGACCAGCACGTCGTCGGCCAGCGCGTCCTCGATCAACACGATCGACCGATAGCCGTCGAGACCCGCAAAGACGACATGGGTGACCGATGTGGCTGGTCGAACCGCCGGCTCGATGAGCGTGCGGTAAAGGTCTCGAACGCGACTCCTTCCCACTGGAGGTTGGTGGCGGACCAGCCAGCCACGCAGTGATAGTCGGCGGTGAGTTCCCGGCGGGGAAGCGTCGCGAGGCATTCCACTGGCACGTCGAAGGGTTTGGTCACCGCGCCGCTGCTCTCGATCACCGGATCGACGGGAACGGCGGGAGGAGATCGGTGGAGGTGGGTGCCGAAGCGCGGGAACCCATCGATCCGCCGCTGGCCAGGGGGGGAGCGTCACCTCGCGCTCCTCATGAGACTGCGGAACGAGTCTCCGTCTGCCAGGCGCGCCCCATCTCTCGCAGCAGCGGCGGGTAGACGAGTAGATGGCGGAAGGGCCTGATAGCGGCCATGTAGGCGGCCCCGAAGAGACCGTTTGGCTTCACAAGGACAGCCATCTGGGCGCGGAAGCCTCCCGTCGGCTCGGGGATCCGCCCGATGTGCAGGACGCCGTGCATGGTCCGGTTGGCGGTCTCCGCTGCCCACTCGTCTTCGAGCAAATACAGCGAGGTGAACGGGAGCGCGTCGAACTCCGGGCCGGACGGGCCATCAGACAGTTCCTCCGGCAACCGGTCGCGCAGCGTCGGCACCCTCGAGCCGACGCCGGAATCCGGGTCGTCCCACCCGAGCAGCTCCCCGAGCTTCCACCGGATCGCGAAGAGCGCACGGGCGGCCACCGAAGAGCTGTGCGACGGGTCCATGGCGGCAATCAGGTGCACCAGTCGTGGGAAGGCTTCCGGGCCGCCGACCCCGGGCAGCTCCCACACGTCCTCGAGTCGGAAGTCGCGGGTGAGTTCGTGGATGCGCCACGGCCTGGCCGTGTGTTCGGAGTTCGGGAGCCTCATTATTGGACCTCCATCCGAGGGCGACGGCTGCGGGCTTGCTCGCCCCGGGCTGGTGAGAGGGCGGGGGTGACGCGCGGCAGCCATTCGCTGCTCAAGGTGTTGGTCTCGCGCTCCGGCGGATGCGCTCCGGCGGTCGTCTGCGTCATCGTCGACCTCCTCCTCTGGCTCGGCCCGACCGACCGACCATTAGTCGGTCACCGACCGATGGTCAGTCTGTACCATCCCCTCCGTGGCTGTCAAAACGCTCCGGGATCGCCAGGCCGAGGCGACCCGCCAGCTCCTGGTCTCTGTCGCTCGGGAGCTGTTCGCCGAACGCGGCTACACGGCGACGTCGGTCGAGGACATCGTCCAGCGGGCCGGGGTGGCTCGAGGAGCCCTCTACCACCACTTCCCGGGCAAGGACGCGCTGTTCCGTGCCGTCTACGACGCCGTGCAGGCCGACACCTCGTCGCGCGTCGTCGCAGCCGCGCTTGCCGTGCCGCAGCCTTGGGGCGCGGTCCGCGCCGGCCTGTCGGCCTTCCTGGACGCATGCCTCGAGCCAGAGTTCCGCCGGATCGTTGTGCTGGACAGCGTGCCGGTGCTTTCGCAGGAAGTCTGGGACGGCGGGATCGAACACAACGAGCTGCCCATGCTGCGCAGCATCCTCGGGCCTCTCGTCGAGACGTACCTACCTGGGGTTCCCGTCGAACCCCTGGTGTATGTGGCGTTAGGCGGCCTCTACGGCGCCGCTCTCTACATTGCCCGCTCACCCGAGCCGAGCGCGGCCCGAGCCGAAGCGGAAATAGTGCTCGACACCATCATCAGCGGACTTCGTTGGCGCATCGACTCAGCCACGTGACGAGCGACGCTGTGATCAGAGGCGGCTAGAGACCGTCCTACCGCAGGCCCGGACAGCGGATGCTGAGTGCTATCCAAACTCCGGGACGTAGGGCTCCTGGTCGGCGCGTTGGGCCATGACCTTGTCGAGAACGGCTGCACACTCATCGGTGAATGGAACGACCCGAGGATCCTGCATGGCGGTGAGTTGCACCTAGCTGTTCGTTGGCGAGCGCATCGAGGAATGGTGGCGCGGTCGATGATCATGCTTGGAACGACCTGGGCGCCGTCCGCGAGCCTGTGCTCGCAGACGGCTTGACCCTCGCTGGACGACAAGGCCTGCCGTCCCTGTTCCTCGAGTTCGAGGTGACACCCCTTTGGTCAGCTCCGATCGGCGAGGAAGCGGGTGATCGCAGTGAGATCTTGAGAGCCGAACCCGCGGTCCGCGGCTTGCTGCCATTGCTCTGCGAGCGCGTCAAGGACGGGATGGCGCGCGGGACCGACAGTCTCGAGTGCGAGCTTCACGTCCTTCAGCGCGAGTGCGAGCGAGAACTCGGCATCGTATTGACCGAGCTCGATGCGCGACAGCTTTCCGGAGATGCACGGCGAGGTACACGACGCGCTCCTAAACGCCTCGATGACGGCTTCCGTTGTGAGATCGAGGTGGTGTGCGAGGCTGACGGCCTCGCCCAAGCCGTGGAGGACAAACGCGATCATCGTCTTGTTCACGAGCTTGCGTCGCGCTCCGAGTCCGGCCGGTCCGAGCCACAAGGTCCGTTGCCCGAGGGCATCGAACACCGGTGTGATGGCGCAGCGCGCCGCATCAGGTCCCGATGCGAAGATCGTCAGCTTCCCGTCCTCGGCAGCGGGGCGCGATCCCGTGACCGGCGCTTCGACGAACATCACGTCCGGTTGGCGTTTCTCGACAATCGCCGCTACCCGGTCGGTTCCGTCCACGCCGATCGTGCTCATCTGCGCCCAGATCGCGCCCGTGTACGGCAGGCTGGCGCCGGAGGCCACCCGGTACATGCCCTCCCCGCCCGGCGACTGGGCGGACCCGCGGGCAGAGAGCAACGCGTTCTCCTTAATGGAGACCAGAACGGACGAGTGAAGCCGCACCCTGAGCGCCGACGAGTGGGTCGGGATGGTGGCGCGAGACAGCTTGGCATCGAGCGCAGTGATGTGTACGAGAACAGAAAGTTCGGCTCGTCTGCGACCCGCAGTCCCTTCACGTAGACCGCCGCAGGCTGGTCAGGTGCGTGCATCGCGATGACCTCGCCGTAGCGGGTCGCCTCGATGGCGAAGTCGCCGCTATAGCGGAGGAAGTAGCTCTTGGCCGTCTCCACGTCGGAGTCTTCGACACCGTCGACCACCACCTCAGTACCGACCATGGATGGATCGTCCGGGTCGGTGACCACGCCGTGGAGGGTAACCACATCGGGAAAGCCTGATTTGGCCTGCGTGCGCGTGGTGATGCGCGCGTGCTGCGACCGAATCAGCACGACAACTCCGTGCGATCGAGAACAGCGAGTGCGTCGTTGAGCCCGAAACCGAACTTCCCGATCACTGCCGGGTGAGCGAGCTTCTCGGCGTTCTCTGATTGGGTCAGATGTTGATAGCGCAGGCCCCTGCCGTAGTCGCGGATCGCCCACCGCCCTGGTCGGATCCGGAGGACGTCGGGCGTCAGGGTGTCGGTCAGGAGCTGCTCATCGAGCGAGTTCGCAAGGATCTCGCGGAGAGCGAACGCCACGGGCCAGTGTTCGAGCACCTCGCCCGAGTTCAGATCGAAGGCCTCCGGCATGCGTCGATCATGCCTCTCCTTCGGGGCGTTTGAAGGACCGCGCCGGGGCAGACTGGAGCGGCTGCCGTAACGGCCCGGTCACTCAGGATCGGGATCGACATCCAAAGCGTCAGATTTATCGACGTCAATGGATACACCGGCCGAGTTAAGAGGCCTCGGCCGGAGCAACGGGAAGAAGATCACGTCCCCAATAGAGTCGGCCTCGGTCAGAAGCATCGCCAAGCGCTCAATGCCCGGTCCGACGCCCGTCGTCGGCGGCATGCCGTATTCCATGGCCTCAAGGAACTCGTCGTCGATTGGGTGAGCCTCATCATCTCCGTCTTCAAGGCGACGAGTCTGCTCGGCTTCAAATCGGTGTCGAAGTTCCACCGGATTGTTGAGCTCCGACCAGTTATCGCCCTGTTCGGTGCCGGCAATGTAGAGCTCAAATCGTTCAACAAACCGCGGATCGTCTGGCATCGCCTTCGCGAGTGGCGACAATTCGACCGGATGCCCATACACGATCGTGGGTTCGAGCAGCGTTGGTGCGACGATCTCCTCAAACACGGCGGACAAGGCGTGTCCTACCGACGGTTGTGGCGACAGGTGATGCTGCGATAGGACTGCGTTGGCCTTGTCGAGGCTCGATATCGCTCGAAAGTCCACGTCGCACTGCCGTTGGACAAGATTGACCATGCTCTCCCGTTGCCACTCACCGGTAAGTGTGACCGATTTTCCTCGCACCGAGACGCGATCTCGTTGCACCACGTCGTGCGCGAGATGTTTGTACAGCTGCTCCGTGAGGTCCATGTTGTACTCGTAGCCCTCGAACGCGGACATCGTCTCCAGCATCGAAAACTCGGGATTGTGGGTCCGGTCGATTCCTTCGTTCCGGAAGTACCTACCGATCGTGTACACACGCTCAAACCCCGCGATAATTAGTCGCTTCAGATAGAGTTCGTGCGAAATCGCCAGGTAATAGTCGCTCGAGAGCGCCTTTACATGAGTTCGAAAAGGCCGCGCTCGGCCACCGCCGTACATGGGTTGGAGAACGGGAGTGTTGAACTCAACGAAGTCGCGCTCGTGCAAGAACTCCCGTATGGCAAGCAGAAGCTTCGAGACGACGATGAAGCGCTCCTTCTTCTCCGGATTCATGATCAGGTCGAGGTAGCGTTGTCTGGCCAAGACTTCCTCGTCCGTCACGCCGTGCCACTTGTCGGGTAACGGTCGGAGGGACTTAGCGAGAAGTCGGATTTCGACAGACCGGACTGATATCTCTCCCGTTCTCGTCTTGGTGACGGTGCCAGTGGACTCGATGATGTCACCGACGTCGAGGAACTGATCGGCATCGTCAAACCCCAAGCATCCGGCTCCAGAGTCCGTAGCCCGCAACCCCTCTCGCGAGATCATCAGCTGGATTCGTCCGGACTGGTCCTGGATGTCCCAGAACACAAGCCCGCCATGTCCCCGCTTCGTCATCAGCCTTCCCGCGACCGTCACAGCCTCGCCTTCGAGGTCAGAAAAGGCTTCCTTCACGTCCTTGGCCGTGTGGGTCCGCCTCGACGTCGAGGGGTACGGGTCGATTCCTCGTGCCCTGAGGCGCGTCAGCTTCTCCACCCGCTGGACGTGGAAGGCTCTCTGCGTTGTGTTCATAGGAGGAGTCCTCTCGCCGGCCGAGACCCGCCCGCACCCCTAGCGATGCATGGCATTTGTCCGTAGTACATACCAGCAATAGTGGTACGGAAGGAAGCCCGCCGATGCGAGCAGGTCGGCGGCACGGTACGGACAGTTACCGGCCGGCAGCCGTACGCCCTTTGACCTCGGCTTCGTCGAGCCGGCGAGCACCGTCGCACCTGGACCACGATCGGGTCCCCCGGTGAGCACCGCCACAGATCGGTTGTGATGCTTCCGGCCCGGATTCAGCGGGATTGAAGGAGGACGGCCAAAGGCGGCTGCGACACGTCGCAGGCGTCGCATCCATACCTAACGAGGGGCGGTCCCCACGCTCCCGGCAGCGACTGTTCCTCCGCGTGCAGTGCACCGCTGCCCGCACTCGCAGGCGCGCGGCCAACCCGAGGCGCATGCGCCGTGCGCCGGAGACTCCGCATGGTCCGTGCCCTATGACGTGCTGGCGGCCTCCGCTTACCACCGAGAACCCCATCATCGACACCGGACACCGTCGGCGGCCATAAGCCCACGGTATCGACTGGCTATTAAACGGCAATTCTCTGTTGTGCTACGGCCGCGTGAATCCGGCGCCGGTTGAGGCCATCCGGGTGTCTGCGTAAGATACGGACAAATCGGGCTGGAGTCCAGCGAGTCAGACCTACGTTGACCGCCTTCACTGCGGGTCGGCCTGGAGCAATGTGAGGCGGACCACATCCGGGGCACAAGACTATTTTCGTGCTCCCCATGCACTCGCTGGATGGCTGAGGAAATTCCAACGCTCGGCGACGCGACGCCCTTTCGCTTCGGGGTGGAGTTCGTCGCCGAGGCTCCAGGTGAGTGCGGCGACGGCCGATGCGGGGCGGGAGGCTGGCGGCACCAGTCCCGCGTGTTGCCGCCGACAGGTCTGGAGTTAGCGTGGGGTCATGTTCGACAGCGATCGTGTGACGGTCGAAATAGTCGAGATCGGCCGGGGCGGCGACCGCGATCTCCGTGGCGATCTGTACCGACCACCGAAACCAAACGGGGCCAGCGTTCTACTCATTCACGGCGGCGCGTTCATCCAAGGCGATCGGTCGCAGCTGCGTGGCTACGGGATCCAGCTCGGACGGCTCGGATATACCTCCTTGGCCTGCGAGTACCGACTCGCCCCCCAACAAGTGGCCCGCGCAAATCGAAGACGTCGTCGCCGCCCTCGGTCGACTCCACCAACTCGGTCCCGACCTGGGACTGGACCCCGCCGCCATGTGCGTGTGGGGGAACTCGGCTGGAGGCCAGCTCGCATTGATGGTCGCCGCGCAGCGCGAGCATCCCGTCGCCGCCGTGGTCGCCTTCTACGCCCCCTCCGACTTTCTCGGGCCGGGCGCGAGGGCACACGGCGCACCGCAGGCCATGACATTCCTTTTGGGCGATGATGTGTCAGAGGAAAGGGCGGCGTCGATTAGCCCCATCAACTACGTCCGCTCAGACTTTCCTCCGACCCTGTTGATGACAGGCAACCAGGACGATGTGGTCGACTGGCGCGACAGCTTGGCCATGTACCTCTGTCTGATGGATGCCGGCGTCCGAAGTGAGCTGCACATCTTCGACGGGGCGCCGCACGCCTTCGACGCCCTGCCTGCTTACGGACGCCGATGCGTCGACCTCGCAGCCCTTTTCTTCCAAAGCCATCTCGTCCCCCCGCCAACCTCTGGCAAAGGAGCACCGACGACGACCTGACTTTGCGGGCGTCCGACACGGATCGACAGGTCGAGTCCTCGCATCGGGCCCAGCGCACGCGGCCACGGCCGCTCGTGGGACGGTCCCGGGCGGCCTTCATCGCCTGGATCACCCTCGGGTCGAAGTCGCGCTCTATGCGCGTATTGGCCCTGGACACGGTTTCCAGCGACTGGGAGCACACGACCTTGTCAGCTGCCTGCCACAACCGTGAACTCCCGTACGCAGGGCGGCTGGTCGGCGAGAGCCTGCGCAGTCTCCCAGTAGACGATCGTCTCGTACATGTGGCGCCCGTAGAGGTACGTGCCGACCGCACGTTCGATGTCATTTGACGAAGCTATGCACCTCCTCGTCAGGCGCCGCCCAGTCGAAGTTGCCGACCTTGTCATCGACATACCCGTCCAGTGACATGATCGCTGAGCAAATCAACTTGGCCATGATGATCACCCTTCCCGAGGATCGGACTTCGCCTTACAGGTAAACGCGACGGCGAAAGGGCCAGTCGCGAGCTCAGTGCTCAGATCACCGCGTTCCTCCGAGCGCGCCGATCCTGGCCTCGGCGGCGGCGGTCAACTTTTTGAGCGCGTAGGCCACCGGCCCCATGGCGCCTTCGTCGAGGTTCGCCTTGTCGCTGAACCCGAACGTCGCGTACCTCGTTCTGGACTTCTGCGCGCTCTGGAAGAAGCAGACGACATTGCATCCTTGGCGTCAGCGGGCGTCCCGTACCAGGTTCTCGGCGAGAGGGCTGGCGCGGCAGCTTGATGATGGCATGGAGCCGCTCGGCCATGGCGCGATCCGGTTCCGTCATCTCTGCGATCTTCGCAAGCACGCGTCTCCCCGTCGCCTTACCCGGGCACGGGCCGCAGCGGTGGCCACTTTCAGCTCTTGAGCGCGCTCCCTCATCGCGGCTCGTTCCTCCTCCGTGAATCCCTTGGATGCCTTCCCGATCACGGTGGTGGTCATTGCGGACTGCTGCGTGTCTTCTTTGCAGGTGTCCTCTCAGCCATTGCGAAGCACCTCCGTGCGCAGAGCGAGTCCCAGCTGCTTGACCTCCGGTGCTGCAAACTGACGAAGCCGCGAGAAGCCGAACTCGCGAGCGAGCCCCGAACGGGTCCAGCGATGGGTTGAAGGCGATCCTGTGCCGACGACGGCACCGCCTCGATGGGCGAGGAACCGTTCTATGGCGGGGGGGGCGGTGAGGGATGCCGCCACGCATGGTGTAAGCACTTAAAACAGCTTGGACCCCGTCTCTTAT
>CAXMLU010000163.1:0-7363 GCA_964194255.1 uncultured bacterium | reverse complement strand
AGCAGCGTCTTGCCGGTGCCGGGCGGCCCGAAGAGCAGGACGCCCTTTGGGATCCGGGCGCCGATGGCCTGGAACTTGGCCGGAGATTCCAGGAAGTCTTTGATCTCGTAGAGCTCCGCCACCGCCTCGTCGGCGCCGGCGACGTCGGCGAAGGTGACCTTGGGCTGATCTTTGCCGACGGTCCGGGCCTTGGCCTTACCGAACTGCATGATGCGGTTGCCGCCACCCTGCATGGTGTTGAGGATGAAGATGAACCCGCCGATCAACAGCACGAATGGCAGGAAGTTGAGGAAGATCGACAGCCAGACGTTGTCGTGCTTGGGCTTGGCCTCCGTCGGTACTTTGGCGGTCATCAGCTCGGTGGTCAGGTTCCCGGCGTAGCGGGCGGGGTACCTGGACTCGAACTTGGTGATCGACCCGTCGGCATTGAGCAGCTGACCTTTGGCGGTGTCGGGGTCAACCAGCGTCACCGACTTGACTTGATGCTGGGCGATCGCCGTCTCGAAATCACTCAGCGTGATCTTCTTCGGGCTCGGACCTCCGGTGAGGAGGTTGCCGGCGATGAGGAGGACGAGGAGCAGAAGGACGACGTAAACGGGCCAGCTGCGGAGGAGCTTCCTCACGTCGCGGTCTTCTCGGCGGGAGCGGGGTTCACGGTGCCCTCAGGGTACTGAGGCTGCAGACCCTTCGTATACACAGACGTAGGGCAGGTTCCGGTAGCGCTCGGCGGCATCAAGCCCGTAGCCAACCACGAAGTCGGCCGGAATGCGGAACCCGACGTAGGCCAGATCGGGGTCACTGCGTTGCAGACCTTCCTTCAGCAGGAGGGCGCACACCTCGAGGCTGGCCGGATTGCGAGAGAGCAGGTTGCGCCGCAAGTACGACAGGGTGAGTCCCGAATCGACGATGTCTTCGACCACCAGCACGTGCCGGTTCGACAGGTCCAGGTCGAGGTCCTTGACGATGCGAACCACGCCGCTGGTCTTGGTCACGCTGCCGTAGGACGACACGGCCATGAAGTCGAACTCGACCGGCAGATCGATGGCCCGGGCCAGGTCGCTCATGAACACGAACGCCCCTTTGAGCACGCCGACCAGCAGCGGCGGCCGGCCCGCGTAGTCCTTGGTGATCTCCCGCCCTAACTCGGCAATTCGTCGCTGGAGGTCGTCCTCGCTCACCACGATGGCGCCCAGGGCGGGGTCAGGAGACAGCAACTCGTGCATCGGGTCTCAACGTAGCGGTTGGTGCGGAGGGTCGATGCGGAGGCGTCCGTCCCGACGCCGAACCTGTCCGCCGCCCGGCACCTCGCAGCCGGTCGCTTCGAGACGGGCCACCGCCAAGACCCGTTCGACGGTCGCCAGGTCGGGGGGATGCCCGTCCGGCTCGGTCACGCCCAGCCAGCGCCGCACCGCCCGGCGAGCCAGCGGGACGGGTGCGGCCCTGAGGCCGGCGGCGTCGAGCGGGTCGACCGAGGCGGACAACTCGGCGAGGAGGTCAGCGTCATCGCCGAGCAGGCCGGCCTGGCGAACGAGGATGGGAACGGGATCGCGTCCGCTCACCGCCGCGAGCAGGGGCAGCACCTCGTGGCGGATCCGGTTGCGTACAAAGGTGGGATCGTCGTTGGACGGATCGTGGAACGCCGCCAGCCCGAGGGTGGCGCACAGCTCGTGGGTCTCCCACCGCCGCAAGCCAAGCAGCGGGTGCGCCAACGTGGCCGGCGGGCGGGTGGCGCGCATCCCGGCCAGGCCCTCGAGGCCGGCTCCTCGCAAGAGGTTGATGAGCATCGTCTCGGCTTGATCGTCGGCGGTGTGCCCGGTCATCGCTGCTTCGGGCAGGGCGACCAGGCGGGCCTGACGGGCACGGGATTCCAGGTTCGGGCCCGCTTCGACCGCAACGGTGCAAGACACAAAGGCCGCCCCAAAGCGCGCCGCGGTGGCGGCCACGACATCGGATTCGGCCGCCGATCCGGGACGGAGGCCATGATCGACGTGGATGGCGGTCACGCTCCGCCCGGTCGCCGCCGCCAGGACCAGCAAAGCCAGCGAGTCCGCTCCCCCGGACACCGCGCAGAGCAGGTTGTCGCCCGGCGGAAAGCGGCAGCGGGGCAGAAGGCCGTCGACGGTCAGGTCGCGCCGCGGCTGCGCCGTCACTCCGATCTGAACGCTCCCTGGCGGGCCAGACTCACCAACTCCGGGACGCTTCGTACGCCGAGCTTCCTGGCGATGCGACGCAGGCTGGCGTAGACGTTGGACCGGCTGACTTCCAGTCGCTCGGCCGCCTCCCGGACGGTCGGCGTGCGCCCCACCGCGTGCAGCAGTTCGACCTGTTTGGCCGACAGCTTGGCCGCGCCGGCGAGCAGCGGCTTGGGCCGTGCCGGAGAGGATCCCTGGCGGGGCGCGGCCGCCTCCAGCCGGGTGATACGGGGGCGAGGAGACGTGCGCATACCGGCCGACGGCGGTGAGCCCTTCTCGATATGGGCCAGTCGCTCGAGGGCGGCGTGCTGGGCCTGGCGACGCTTCACCGATTCCGGTTCACCGACGAGGGCTTTGGCGACCTCCTCGCGGAGTTGCACCAGGGAGAAGGGTTTGGTGATGTACCGGATCGCGCCCTCGATCCCGCCCCGGATGCTGTCAAGGTCATCCGACCGGGCGGTGAGCATCAGGACCGGGATCTGGGAACGGGTCGAGGTGCGATCCGACTTGATCCGCTCCAGGACTTCCCAGCCGTCGACGTTCGGCATGGTCACGTCCAGGATGACCAAATCCGGCGCGGCCTCCTCAACCAGTTCGAGGGCGGCTGACCCATCGGCGGCCACGACGACCTCGTGCCCGTCCAGTTCGAGGTTGATTTTCACCAATTGACGAATATCGGCGTCATCGTCCACAACGAGCACCTTGGCCACTGTCGTGAAGGCTATAGGGAAGCGGCGGCGGCCGATCGAACGCGCTCGATCCACAGGTGCGGCTCCCTGATCTCCGCCAGGCTGGGCAGGAACTCCGGGCCCTCCCAGGCTCGGGCCAGCAACTCGGGGCCACCGCCCTTCTCGACCGCCTCGATGAACTGTTCGCCTCGCTCGTACTGCTTCAGCTTGGCTTCCAGACCGACCAGCAGGGCCAGGAAGCGGGCCGGGCCCCGTTGCACCCGGCGCTGTCTCAGCACCCGCTGGAAGCGCTCTGCGCTCGGGATCCGACCGGCTCCGGCCCGGTCCATGGTGATGTCGCCGTGGCCCTCGAGCAGGCTCATCAGTCCTTGCACCTGCTGGATCACGGCCAGTTGCTCGGGTCCGGCCAGCAGCGCCACCAAACCGCCCTCGTCGAGCGGGTTGTGGCCGCCCCGTACCTCATCGGCCGCCCGCCGCAGTCCTTCGATCAGCCGGCGGGCGTCGAGATTGTCGGCAGACAGACTGGATTCGACCAGACCGAGGTAGTGCTGGCGCATCCAGGGGATCCCCGTGAACTGAGCTCGATGCGTCGTCTCGTGCAGGGCCAGCCACAGCCGGAACTCACGAGGAGGGAACGCGAAGCGCTTCTCGAGCGCGAGCACGTTGGGACCCACGTAGTAGACGAGGTCTTGCTCCTCGGGCACCTCGTCCTCGACCAGCAGGAGGTCGTACTGCCCCAGCACTCGGGTCGACATCCACCCCAGGAGAGCACCGAGTTGGGCGCCGGCGACGGCCCGGCCGACCGGCGCGATCGGGCTGGCGGCCAGGCTGGGACCCAACCGCTCGGTGAGGGGGCGAAGCAGCCGGCGGAACGACGCGATGTTGGCCCTGATCCAGCCGGCCCTATCGGTCACCCTGGCCCGGGCCGGACCAGTGAGCGAACGCAATCCGGTCTCGATGGCCACCAGTTCCTCGGCCTCGGCGGTCAGCTGTTCGAAGTCCGGTTGCAGCGAGTCGAAATGATACGAAGAGGCCAAAGGCTCTCGTCCGGCCACGCGCACGGCCACGCGTTCAGCCAGATCCCAGGCAATGGGGTCGGTCATCCAGCTACTGCTTTGGATACTTCATGCTCATGACCTTCACCACGTACCCGACGGCGATGCCCAGGATGGACAGGACGATGCCTCCAACGAGAGCGATCGAGATCCAGTAGGTCCAGACCTTGGCGGCGAGCAGTACGGCGACGGCAGCCATGGCCGAGAACTGTAGCGGTCGCCCGTCCCGCGGCCACCACTCCGGGACCTGTCAGGCGATTTTCTTGCCCCGGGTGCGAGGCACGGACATCGGTTCATGCTGGTAACAGAATTTGCCGTTGTTGTAGATGGACAGGCGGGTCTCACAACCCGGCTCCCAGCAGACCCGGTCCTTCCCGAACGACTTGGATGGCCGGTCGTTCCCACTGATGGGCTTCGCTCCCAGAGATCGCTCGCTCATATTTCCGGCAACGCCCGCCGTACGGGCGCTATTCCGGTGGTGACAGTGCCAATGGTCACACCGGAAAGGAGGTGAACGCGACGATTCAACCGGGAGCGAACGGCCGCTGGTCGCGCTCCTTGGCGATGATGGCGGCGATGCGGATCCGCAGCTGCTCAGGAACCTGGTCACGGCACTTGCGAGCCACGAGCAGCTTAAGCTCGGCCTCGAAATCGAAGGCGTCCAGGCACGGACTGCACTCCTCGAGGTGGCGCTGAATATTCGCCTTGCGCTCCGGTGTGAGCTCACCGTCGAGGAAGTGATAGAGGGTGTGGACCGCCTCTTGGCAGTCCACACTGAGGTCGGAGGAGTCGTCCATAGTCACCTGTCGCGCTCGGCGACCAGCCCGCGTCTCATACCAAAGTCGTACAACGCCTTCTGCAACGCCTTTCTTCCACGGTGCAAGCGGCTCATGACCGTTCCGATGGGAACATCGAGGATTTCGGCAATCTCTTTGTACGAAAAACCTTCCACGTCCGCAAGCAGGACGGCCATCCGGAACTGCTCCGGAAGCTCCTCCAGCGCTCGCTTGACGTCTTCATCGGCGAAGCGATCCATGACCTCCTCTTCGGCGCTGCGACCGGCGGCGGCCGCCTCCAGCCCGCCCAAGCGCCGGTACAGGTACAGGTCCTCCACGTCATCGAGCTCGGTCTGCTCGGGTCTGCGCTTTTTGGCCCGGTACGAGTTGATGAAGGTGTTGGTGAGGATCTTGTAGAGCCACGCCTTCAGGTTGGTGCCCTCCTGAAAGGAGCCGAAGGCTCGGTAGGCCTTGAGGTAGGTTTCCTGCACCAGATCCTCGGCGTCGGCCGGGTTGCGGGTCATGCGGGCCGCGGCGGTATAGAGCGAGCCCATGTGCTCCATGGCGAAGTCGGCAAAATCCGCCTGGTCGGCCATAGGGCGACCTTACGGTCCCGTCTCGCCGCCCGGCCACTCAAATCCGAAAATCCTCCTTAAGGCCTTCCACAAAGCGGTGGAAAGCGATGTGGTCGGACACCACCTCGCGGCGTTCGCCGTCTTTCTCGATGGTCACGGTGTCGGCGGCCCGTTCCTCGCGCAGGTCGACAGGAGTCCAGCCCTCTTCGTAGACCAGCCTGCGTAGTTCATCCAGTTTGGGATCGTCGCCCCATCCGGCCATGCGGGCACCCTATCGCTCGCGCTTCGGCGGGCCCGCGGCCAGGTGGCCGGCCCCCTCCTCCGGCCACCTGAACCGACCACCGTTCGACACGGCCGCCCGCCGATTTGGGCGTCGGTCGCAGTGTCGGTCGGTGCGTTCCTTGAGGATGGAACACGGAGAGTGGTGGCGCAAGAGGTACCGGGAAAATGGGTCTCAAGGCCCACGCTCAACCTGCCGATAAGGGGCGCGGCGCGGCGGTCCGGGCGGGACATTCGGGCGATCCTCGTCCGGCCGCTCGTCCCGATCCTCGTCCCTCCGGTCCGAATGAGGGGCGGAAGGCGGCGGGGAAGGGGACGGTGAGGGCGGAAGTGGTGTCGGTGTGGGTCGCCGAGGGATCGGGACAGGGGGCGGCCCGGTGACGGGTAGTGGGACGGCGACCGCAGGCGACCCGCTCCGGTGCGCGGCGGCGAGGGCGGGCGGCACGGCCGGTTGCGGCGCCGGGAGCCGAAGTGGCCGAACAGGATGCGCGACCGCCGGGATGGACGGGGCGGGGCTGGCGGCTCCAGGGCCGCCCGCCCGCACCCCTTCGCCGGTGCCTGTGCGCGGAGACCGTCCCGGTCGGGCGGGCGCGGGCGCCGCGGCGGTGGGTGGGGAACGACGGCTCGGCCGCTCGGCGGTGACGAGGACCGCCAGCGCGGTGGCGGGCACGGCGAAACTAGCCAGCCGGATGCAAAGCGCGGCCATGCGCACCTCGCGCCACCGGCGGCGACCACGGGTGCGACTACGACGGCGGCGTAGCGCGGGGCCGGCGGCCCCCGCAGCGGCCGCAGCACCCGGAGCAGCCGCAGCTGGCGTGCCCCCGCCGCCGTATCGGCGCTGGCGGCGGCCCGCATACAGGCGCTTGTCGGCGAGGGCGAGAAGCGCGGCCGCGTCGCGGCCCTCTCTCGGAAAGCTGGCCGCCCCCCAACTGAAGGGAGGCGGACCGAGACCTCGGACCCTGGCGATGACCAGGTCGGCGTCGCCTACGGCGGCGCCGAGCAGGACGAGCACGAACTCGTCTCCGCCGAGGCGATAGGCGCCATCCCCGGCCCGCAGTCCAGCTTGGAGCGCGCCGCAAAGGGCGCACAGGGCGGCGTCACCGGCGGCATGGCCGTCGGAGTCGTTGCGCTGCTTCAGCCCGTCGAGATCCACCATAACGACGATCAGTTCTTGGCCGGATCGATCCGCATTGGCGAGATCCCGGGCGATGTTCTGTTCCAACGCTCGCCGGTTTGGCATACCGGTCAGGGGATCGACCAGGGCGGCCTCAGCCAGATCCGCGGCCATGCGGACCACCGTCGCTTCGAGGATGTCGTCGATGGCAGAGTCAACGATGTGGGCGATGTCGCCGGCTGCGCCGGGCGCGACGGTCGCGCGGACTTCGGCGTACAGGACGTGGCGGAGGAGGCCGAGCCGGTGCACGCATTGATCGAGCGGGGTGCCAGAACCGATGACCGTCTCGACCAACGGGCCTAGGTCGATCGGCGTGACCAGCGCGCCGAGGACGGCTCGCATGACCGTCCTGGCATCATCCCGATCGAGTCCGCCGTCGCCACACAACGACAGCCAGGCGACCACCAGGCGATCGACGCGATCGCCGAGCAAGGCCGCTACTGACTGCCGTTCGGCCTCCGTCACTGGAAGGAGATATCGAACGAATGTCCGGATTTCTTGAGCGGCGGGGTGGCCCGCCGCTCAGGTTTCTACCGGCCCATGCCGACGATCGGACGGTTCAGCACCAGGGCGCCGGTCGAGCCGGAGAAGACCGCGTCACCGAAGGTGAAAATGCCGCCGTC
>CAXMLU010000162.1:0-21892 GCA_964194255.1 uncultured bacterium | reverse complement strand
CGACGGCGGCGTGTTCAGCTTCGGCGACGCCCAGTACCTCGGCTCCGCCGCCGGCCAAAGCCTCGGCGCTTCGATCAGCGGCATCTCGGCCACCTGGAACGGGGCCGGGTATTGGTTGGTCGGGCGCGACGGGCGGGTGTTCGGCTTCGGCAATGCCGGATACTTCGGATCTCGTGGTGGGCGGTCCCTGCATGGCCCGATCGTCGGGATGATGTCGGCATTGGCCCCTCCCGTCTCACCGCCGGCGCCGACGCTCGACAACGGCCACGGTTACGACATCTCCTGGCCACAGTGCGGCGGGGCATACCCGTCGACCGATGTGAGCTTCGCGGTCGTGGGGGTCACCGGAGGAAAGGCCTTCACCGCCAACCCCTGCCTGGCCGATGAGGCCCGGTGGAGCCGCGGCGAGGGCCATGCCGGCGGGCTGTACATGAATCTCGGCGCACCCGATGCCGCTGACACCGCCGATCCGGCCTTTTCGTCGCGGACAACAGACGGCCACGAGGGAAGCTGCGACACCGGAGACGAAGGGTGCAAGTACGGCAACTTCGGCGGCGCCGCCGCGGACGCGGCCTGGAATCTCGCCGCCGCCCAGGGACTCAATGCCCCGATGTGGTGGCTGGACGTGGAGACGGGCAACACCTGGACGTCCGATGGACGCCTGAACGGGCGAATCATCCGAGGCGCGGTGGCGGCCCTTCGAGCCCACGGCGTGGCCGTCGGGTTGTATTCGACCGGGCTTCAATGGCAGACGATCACCGGCGGGCTGAACCTCGGCCTACCCGTCTGGGTTGCAGGCGCCCCGGACCCGGAATCAGCGGGCGGTTGGTGCGACGGCCGCGTGACGTTCAATGGCGGCCAGGTGTGGCTCGTCCAGGCTCTCCCCCGCCGTTACGACGAGGACGCGGCCTGTCCACCGCTGGTGGCCCGGACGCCCCAGGTGTTCGTTCTGCCACCAGCACCGGAGGTTCCCCTCGTCGTCGCGCCCACCGTGGTCCGCCTCGCCCCGCTCGAATAGAACCTCCGAGGCATGATTTCCAGCCGATCGGGAAAGAACTGAGGGTCCCGGCCCTGTCGGTTCCCGCCTGCCGGCAGGGTCGGGACCTGCCCCACCCCAGCCGGCCTCACCCGAACCGGTGGGCTCCGGCGGGAAACGGGCGCCCGGACCGGCCGACCGATCGGGCTGTTACGATGGGGGTACGCGGAGCCCTGGGACGGGGAAGCGGACGATCCGGAGCACTCTTTCTACCGGTTCCGACCCCGTTCGTTCGTAGCAGTCAGGTTTCCCTTTAGACCCAGGGGAGTCCCTCAATTGATGCTGGCCGACCATGCACCGCTCTCGTGCGGCTTCTTGAGTACGTATCCGCCGACACAATGCGGCCTGGCCAGCTTCACCGCTTCGCTCCTTGATGCCGTATCCGGGTCCGGGTTGAGCGGCGATGTCGGAGTGGTGCGCCTCGTAGATCAGGCCGAGCCCCCGGGACGACCCGAGGTCGTCCACCACCATCGCGGCGGCTCCCGGTCCTCCCTGGAACGCACCGTTGATGTCCTGAACAGCTATGACATCGTCATCGTTCAGCACGAATACGGGATCTACGCGGGACCCGACGGCGACGAGATTCTCGACATCCTTTCCGGACTGCACGTGCCGAGCATCGTCGTGCTCCATACCGTTCTCGTGCAGCCCAGCGACAATCAGCTCTACGTACTCGAGGAGATCTGCAAACAGGCCGACGTGGTGATCACCATGTCGCGGGCGGCGCGCCGGCGCCTGCTCGAGGGGTATTCCGTCGATCCGGGCCGGGTGGCGGTCATCCCGCACGGCGCTCACGACCACCGGGGACCGGCCCGCGCCGGTAACCCGAGATCACCGACCATCTTGACCTGGGGACTGCTCGGACCCGGCAAAGGCATCGAGCGGGCCTTGGAAGCGGTGGCCATGTTGGGCGACCTCGATCCGCAGCCGCGGTATGTGGTGGCCGGTCAGACCCATCCGAAGATCCGCGAGCAATCCGGCGAGTCCTACCGCCGGTCGCTGTTAAGGCTCGCCGCGCACCTGGGGATCTCCGACCGGGTCGTGTTTGAAGATGGCTACCGGGACCTGGCCTCGCTCGGCGCGCTCGTCCGGTCAGCGGACGTGGTCCTGCTTCCGTACGACTCCCGGGAGCAGGTGACCTCGGGCGTGCTGATCGAAGCCGTTACGACCGGGCGCCCGGTAATTGCCACCGCCTTCCCTCATGCCGTCGAATTGCTGGGCAGCGGTGCCGGTTTGGTCGTTCCCCATGGGCAGCCGGTGCCCATGGCCGCGGCGATTCGCCGGGTACTCACCGAGGACGGATTGGCCGCAGCCATGTCCGCCGAGGCGGTCCGCTTGGCGCCCCACATGCTCTGGGCGGCGGTGGGCGAGCGCTACGTGTCCTTGGCCGAGCAGCTGGTGTCAGGTCGCTCCAGCGCGGTGGCATGATCGGTCGGGGAATGATCCCCCGCCGGCCGCCGTTTCAGCACCTCCTGCGCCTGTCCGACGACGTTGGCGTCCTGGAGCACGCGTCGGGAGCGATCCCTCGGCGGGACTGCGGGTACTGCCTGGATGACAACGCCCGGGCCCTGATCGTGCTGTGCCGTCAGCCCGCTCCATCCGCGGAGCTGGAGAGGCTCCGCGACTGCTGTCTGGCGTTCGTGCTCCACGCCCAGGACACCGCGGGCCTGTTCCGCAACCGCCTCGCCTACGACCGCCGGTGGGAAGACTCGCCGGCCACCGGGGATTGGTGGGGTCGGGGCCTCTGGGCTCTCGGTGTCGTCGCCGCCCACCATCCGCTCCCCGCGGTGCGGCCGGTGGCCCTGGCTGCCTTCGCCGAGGGAGCCAACCACCGCCCGAGCTTTACTCGGTCGATGGCATACGCCGCGCTTGGGGCCGCCGAGATTCTGACCGTGGAGACCGACTTTGCCCCGGCTCGCGATCTCCTCACCGCGGCGGCGGCCTCGATCCGCGACACCGGAACTAGGGGATGGCCGTGGCCGGAATCACGCCTGTCGTACGCGAATGCCGTGCTGCCCGACGCGCTCATCGCGGCCGGCGTAGCGCTGGGCGATCAAGATCTGCTGGCGCGAGGACTGGAGCTGCTCGGCTGGCTGGCCGAGATCGAGACGCGGGATGGCCACCTCAGCGTGACGCCCGTCGGCGGATGGGGTCCCGGCGAGCCCCGACCGGGCTTCGATCAACAGCCGATCGAGGTGGCCACTGTGGCGGAGGCCTCGGCCCGGGCCTATCAGGCCACCCGGCACCCGCGATGGCTCGAGCTCGTCCGGCGGTCGGCGGACTGGTTCGGCGGGCACAATGACACCGGGGTCGCTCTCTACGACGCCGAGACCGGAGGTGGTTGCGACGGCCTCCTGCCTACCGGTCGCAATGGCAACCAGGGGGCGGAGTCAACCCTCGCCCTGATAGCTACTCTGCAGCACGCCCACCGTCTGGGAGCGTGGCGCCGGGTGCCGGCCCCCGCCGACAACGGGAGAAGCGAGTGACTCCGTTCCCGGTCATACGCACAGAACATCACCTACGGGCCGATCCGAGCCGGGTCGTCACTCAGCCGTTCGTGCCAGGTGAGGAGATCCTGGCCGAAGGCGAGTCTCGCGTCGACGTGGTGATGGGTCGGATCATGGCCATGTCCGAAGACGAGGTACGCGACACCTTGAAACAGACGTTGGCCTCATTCGGGCACCGGCACCGAAACCTCGACGAGGCCCTCGAGCAGAACTTTGCCCTGGTGGCCCATCACGTCTCTCATCCCGATCAGCTCTCTGGCGCGCGACGGCTGTTGATGGGTGCCTATTTCACTCACGAGTACTCCATCGAAGGAGCCGCCCTCTTCAATCCATCGATGGTGCCGGCGCCGGGTGCGGGCACTGACGCCGACGGGAGCCAGCGGTTCGTCATGAGTCTGAGAGCCGTCGGCGAGGGGCATCGCTCGTCCATCGAGTTCCGTACCGGGAGCGTGGACCGGTCCGGCCAGGTGAGCTTTGATCCCCCGGGGCCGTTCGTGACGACGGGAACCCGCCTTCCGGACAACCATGACAAAGGGCTGTTCCTCGGCAAGTTGGCCGAACTGGGATATGCGAACGAGGTCACGGCCTTCGTGCTCGACTCCGTGCCCGAGAACTTCAGTCTCAGCGAACTGGAGTCGGCCCTCGCCGACCTGAATCAGCGCCACTTTGTCCGAGCCGCGGCGTACGAGACAGTCAGGATCATTCACGCCATCGCCGCCGCGAACTACGAGGTGACCTTTCCACCGACCTCATCGATCGCCGAGCGGGTGCTCGTGCCTATGAGCGGCGATGAGAGTCACGGCGTCGAGGACGCTCGGTTCGTCCGCTTCGAAGACGATGACGGATCGGTCCGGTACTACGGCACCTACACCGCGTTCGACGGTTTCCAGGTACGTCCGCAGCTCATCGAGACCGAGGATTTCGCCACGTTCCGCATCTCGACCCTCAATGGCCGGTTCGCCCAAAACAAGGGCATGGCCATCTTCCCCCGTCGGGTCGGTGGGAAGTATCTGGCTCTGTCGCGGTGGGATCGAGAAAACACCTCCATCGCCACCTCCGACAACGTGCGGCGGTGGGAGGAAGCCACCGTTCTCCAGTGCCCGGAGGAGCCATGGGAGTTGATCCAGATCGGCAACTGCGGCTCCCCGCTGGAAACAGCAGAAGGCTGGCTGGTTCTGACCCACGGGGTCGGTCCGATGCGCGTCTACTCCATCGGGGCCATCTTGCTCGACCTCGATGACCCTGGCCGGGTCCGGGGTCGGCTTCGCTTTCCCCTCATGACCCCAGACGCGAGCGAGCGAGACGGCTACGTGCCGAACGTGCTGTACTCCTGCGGCGCCATGCTGCACGGCGACCACCTGGTGCTGCCCTACGCGTATGCCGACGTCGGCGTTCGGGTGGCCTTGATCGCGGTCTCCGACCTCGTCGATCAGCTGCTCGAGCCGGCGCGCCGCTAAGCGGATCCGTCGCGCCTTCCGTCTGCCCGCCGGTGCGCCGGACCTCCCTCGGCGCTGAGGTTCGACGCCGTATTGACGAGCGAGACGTGGCTGAAGGCCTGCGGGAAGTTGCCGCAGAGCCGCCGGGACACGGGGTCATATTCCTCCGCGAGGAGCCCGACGTCGTTGGCCAGGCCACGAAGACGATCGAAGATGGCGACGGCTTCCGTCCGGTGGCCCTGCAATGCCAGATTGTCAGCGAACCAGAATGTGCACGCCAGAAAGCACCCCTCGCGACCGGGCAGTCCGTCGACCTCGTTTGTCTCTTCGGCGACCGCGTACCGGCGCACGAACCCGTCCTCGTACAGCTCGCGCCGGATGGCGTCGACCGTGCCTACGACCCGATCGTCTTTCGCCGGAAGGAACCCGACCAGCGGTATGAGCAGAAGGCTGGCATCGAGGTCACGGGATCCAAAAGACTGCGTGAAGCTGCCGAGTTCGGCATCAAACCCCGACCGGCAGACCTCGGTGTGGATGTCCTGGCGAAGCTGGCGCCAGCGATCGACGGGTCCGCTCAGACCCGAATGCTCGACGCCACGAACCATGCGATCGGCGCCAACCCAGGCCATCACCTTCGAGTGGGTGAAGTGGCGCCGAGGACCTCGCACCTCCCAGATGCCCTCATCGGGCTCCATCCACGCCGATTCGAGGAACTCCATCAACGCTTTCTGTAGCGCCCATGTGAACGGCGCCTCTTCGATCCCGTGCCCTCGGGCCTGGTGCAACGCATCCAAGACCTCGCCATAGATGTCGATCTGGAATTGGTTGATGGCGGCATTACCGACGCGGACCGGCCGTGACCCCTCATAGCCGGTCAACCACGGCAGCTCGGCCTCTTCGATCCGGCGTTCACCGAGCGGTCCGTAGAGCACCTGGAGCTTGGACGCATCGCCGGCGGCGGCGCGCAACAGCCAGTCGCGCCAGTCTCGTGCCTCGTCCATATATCCGGCCGTCATAAGCGAGTAAAGCGTGAAGGTGGCGTCGCGGACCCAGCAGTAGCGGTAATCCCAGTTCCTGACACCGCCGAAGACCTCGGGTAGCGACGTCGTCGCGGCGGCGACGATGCCACCGGTCGGAGCGAAGGTGAGGGCCTTGAGGGTGAGCAGAGAACGGCAGACGTCGCCTTCCCACGGCCCCGATACGTGCAGTCGCGACGACCACTCGGTCCACCATCGCTCTGTATCGGCCACCGCCTTCGCGCCGTCCATCGCGTCCGGGACCGGCTGCCACGACGAGTGCGAGGCCAAGACGAAGGGCACGGTCTGGCGCGCCCGGACCGAGAACGACGCCACCGTCGTGAAGTCCTCGCCCTTCAGTGCCACCGGGGTACGGAGGGCGACGGCGTCGGGTCCGGCCACGGCCTGCCACACGCCATCTTTCCGGCGAACCCACGGGAGGATCGAGCCATAGTCGAACCTCACGATGAGGCGCATCCTCATCTCGACGGTTCCAGAGATGCCCTCGACGAGCCTGACCACATGCGGATGGCCGGTACGTGGGGGCATGCAATCCACGATGCGCACCGAGCCGGCTGCGGTTTCGAACACCGTTTCGAGGACCAGGGTCCCCGGCCGGTAGCGCCGGTGGACCCTGGTCACCTCTGCTGCCGGCGCCAGCGCCCAGTGACCGTTCTCTTCGCTGCCCAGCAGTGCCGCGAAGCAGGCGCCCGAATGAAAGTTCGGGGTACAGAGCCAGTCGATCGAGCCGTTGTTTCCGACCAGGGCGGCCGTCTGGGTGTCGCCGATCAGTGCGTAGTCCTCTATGCGCAGACTCACACCCCATTCGTATCGCGCCCGGGGCGCGGCGCGCCGGTTAGGTCACTACTTGGTCCGTTCGGCCATCTCCTGCTCGGCCTCCTTGACCTTGGCCTTGGCTTCGTGGGCCTCGGCTTGCGCTCTGGCCTTGGCGGCATCCATCTCCGCCTCACCCTTGTCCGACTGCGCCGAACCTTCCCGTTGCAGATCCGGGTCATCGGTGATGCGGCCGACCGTCTCTTTGATCTCGCCCTTTGCCTTTTCGAACGCGCCCATGAACATTCCTTTCCAACTTGGGGGTTCTGGCGATGTACCCGCCTCAGGCGAGCGACAAACGACTCACCTCTGGGTAACGAGCCGCACCGTCGTTCCGGCGGCGGATGAGATCACCTCGGCTTCATCGACCAACGCGAACATCAGCGACAACCCTCGGCCGTTCTCAAGACCCATCACCGCCGAAGCAGTCAGGGTTCCGTCACGAGAGGTCAGCTTGAAGTCAGGCTGGCCAAACCCCGGTCCGTCGTCCTCGACCCGCACCTCCAGCCGGCCTGGTTCGGCGGAGCACAGTAACCGAATCCGGCCATCTCGCTGACCGGCATCACGATACGCCTGCAGCGCATTGGTACACGCCTCGGAGACGGCGATGGTCAGGTCATCGACCCGATCGCGCGACAGCTGGGACCGCTCGACTCCTACGGTCGCGATGAAGACTCGTGCCACCGACATGTATTCGGCACGGCCAGGTATCTTGAGCGAAAAGTCCCCGGCTGCCACCCGCTATTCCTTGCTGATGGCCTCGTCCCTCGAACCGAAGATGGTGAACACCTTCGTGAGGGCGGTGATCTCGAAAACCTTCAGGATCCGCGGCTTCGTGCAAACGAGCGCAAGGTCCCCGCCATTGCTGCGCACGCGCTTCAGGCCGCCGACAAGGACCCCCAGACCGGTTGAGTCCAAGAACTCCACCGCTTCGAGATCGATCACCAAGTGGGTGTCACCATTAGTGGCAAGTTCGACCAGCTTGTCCCTGAGGCAGGGCGACGTCGAAATGTCCAGCTCGCCGCGTACGGCGACCAGTGTCACGTCATTGTGCCGCTCTACGCTCACATCGAAGTCCATAGCTGCTCCCTCAACACACTAGATCCCTTCGGCTCTGTCTGCTTTCGCCGCCTGGTCTTGACGGCTTTTGGCGCGGACAGCTCGGCGCGACGACGTTGGCGGGCTCCCTCGCGCCTCCTGTCGGAGCTGGTCGATGCTGCGGGCGAGTAGGCGGGATACGTGCATCTGGCTGATCCCGAGGCTGACGGCAATCTCGGACTGCGTCTTTCCTTCGAAGAATCGCATGTGGACGATAGCCCGCTCTCGCGGGGCGAGGACACGGAGGAGACGAGCGATCTCCATGCGCTCTTCCACCAGTTCGAGGTTTTCGTCGGTTTCGCTGAGCGCCCCGGCCCGGGACTCCCCCATGTCTCGCTCTTCGGTCGGCGGCGTCTCCAACGAGCTGATCCGGTACACCTGGGCCACGTCGGTGGCCTCCAGCACCTCTTCTTCGGACACTTTGGCCGCGGCCGCGATCTCCGCGACCGTCGGCGACCGGCCCAACTCCTGCGTGAGCGAACCGATCGTCGTGGCCAGCTCCAGGTGCAGCTCCTGCAGCCGCCGGGGCACCCGCAGGGCCCAGCCCTTGTCCCGGAAGTGCCGCTTCAGCTCGCCGATGATCGTGGGTGTGGCAAACGTAGAGAACGCCAGACCTCGCTCGGGTTCAAACCGATCGATCGCCTTGATCAGGCCGAGCGATGCCACCTGGAAGAGGTCGTCGGACGGAACACCGCGGTGCAGAAAGCGCTTGGCGAGGTACTCGGCGAGAGGCAGGTAGGCGCGGACCAGTTCCTCGCGGGTGGCCGGAGCCCCCGTGTGGGCGAACTCGACGAAACGTCCCCCGATCTCGCTCGAGTCGAGGCCGGTCACACCCCCGCTCACGGCACCACGCGTTTAGTGAGCCGGAACCATCGGTCCGCTCCGTCCAGCTGACACTCGTACGTGCTGGTCAATGCGTCGAAGATTCGTTTCGACAGCACGGGGAGTTCGCGCGGCAGCGAGGCTCCTCCAGGATTCGGCAGGGTCCCTTCCACTCCAATCCCGTCGGGAACGGGGTAGAAGGTCAGGCTCAGCTCCGTCGGCAGGCCGGTGTCGCCCATGAGGCAATAACACAGCTCGTCAACCGCCATGCGTACGTCGTCGAGCTGCTCGAGACCAAAGCCCATCCGGCTGCCGATGGCGGCCGCCGTGAGGCGGGCCAAACGGACGTTCTCCGGCCTGGCCGGAAAGCCGAGCAACACGGTCTCCCGCGGATCTATGACCGCACCAACCTCCCGACCATTCGTCCGGCCATCCGGACGATCGGCATAGATGGTACCCGCCTCGCTGCCCTGTTCAAACGCCTGTTGGCGGCCCGGCGGTGCCCCCCGTCACGTTTGTCGGCAGTTGCGCCCGGGTAGCCATTCGGCGATCAGAGCAACGCATTTCGGCTGGCTGACGCGCCATCAGGCCAGCACCGATTACGCCGAGATGCGGCTGGGGCGGCAAGATAACCAAGGATGACGAGAGATGGCAATTGGCACTGTGGACCCAAAGCAACTGCGAGGCGTGTTTGACAAGACCACTGGACTCACGAAGAAGTTCCTGGGTGTCCTCATGGGCAACGATCGCCTGCAGGACGAAGGCGAGCTCCAGCAGGAGCGGGCCACTGAGGAGCTGCGAGCGTTCCGTAAGCAGGTCGAGGCCAGCGCCCATCAGAAGAAGGCGCAGTTGAAGGAGCACGAGCAGCGTCTGGCCGAGCGGGCGAAGGAAGCGCGCAGCTGAACCGGCCACGGCTGCGGTGAGCGGAGCCCCGCGAACACCGACGGCGACCTATCGCATCCAGCTCCGAGCGGAGTTCGACTTCGATGCGGCCGCCGAGGTGGCTCCGTATCTGCGTCGCCTTGGCGTCAGCCACATGTACACATCGCCGGTGCTGGAAGCCGCGCCCGGCAGTACCCACGGCTATGACGTAGTCGACCACGCACGTGTGGCGGAGTCGCTTGGCGGCGGCGCCGCCCACGAGCGCTTGGTCAGCGTCCTCGAGCGCGTGGGGCTCGGCCAGGTGGTTGATGTGGTTCCCAACCACATGGCGACGAGTACACCGGCCAACCGGTGGTGGTGGGACGTGCTCGCCAACGGGCAGTCGAGCCGGTATGCGTCATTCTTCGACATCGACTGGGATCCGCCAGAGCGCAAACTCCGCGACAAGATTCTGCTGCCGGTCCTGGGAGACCACTACGGGCGCATCGTCGAGGGCGGTCGGTTGCGCCTGGCGCGCGACGACGGAGAAGCCGTCGTGTGGTACGGCGATCAGGCCTTTCCCCTCTGCTTGCCCTCGTTGGCCCCACTGTTGCTCCGGGCGGCGCTGCACGTCGGATCGTCAGAGGGCGTGGAGTTGACCCAGGCCATGGCGCAACCCGTCGGCGACGGTGGCCGGGAGCGGGAGGCCATCGCCGAGCTGTGCCGGGACGCTCCCGATGTGGCGACGGCGTTCGACAATGAGCTGCTGGCGACGCAGACGGACCCGGATGGGCTCGACTCGTTGCTGGATGGCCAGCACTACCGGCTGGCATGGTGGCGTACCGCCAACCAGGAGCTCGACTACCGCCGGTTCCTCGACATCTCCGGCCTGGTCGCGCTCCGTATGGAAGACCCCGAAGTGTTCGAGGCCTCGCACCAGTTGTTGCTGGACTGGGTGAGCCAGGGGGTAGTCGACGGCTTGCGGATCGACCACCCGGATGGTCTCCGGGACCCGTTCGGCTACTTTGCCCGGCTCCGGACCGCCGCGTCGCGGGCGTGGGTCGTGACCGAGAAGGTCCTCGAAGGCGACGAGCGCCTTCCGGATGAGTGGCCCGTCGCCGGCACAACCGGCTACGACTTCCTCGCCCGGGCCGGCGCGCTCTTCGTCGATCCGGCTGCCGATCGGGCCTTAACTGCCCTGTATGAGGATTTCACCGGCGAGCACAGCACCCTCGAAGACATCTGCCACCAGGCCAGGCACGAGCTACTCGAGACGGCGCTGGTCACCGATCTGCGCCGCCTCGTCGGACTCCTGGCGGACGCGTGCGTCCGTCACCGTCGCTACCGCGACTACACCCGAAGGGACATCTGGGACGCAGCCTCGGAGATCCTCGCCTGCCTTCCTGTCTACCGGACCTACGGGCGCGAGGGTCAATCGCCAAGCGAGGTCGACACCGCCGTCATCGCCCAGAGTTTGAACGACGCGACGCGCCGACGCCCCGAACTCGACCCGGACCTGGTGGGTTACCTCGCCGAGGTGCTCTTGGGCAATACGGGTGACCTCGAACCGGCCCTACGGGCGCAACAGCTCTCCGCGGCCTTGGCCGCCAAAGCGGTGGAGGACACCGCCTTCTATCGCTACCTTCGCCTCGTCAGTCTGAACGAGGTCGGCAGCGACCCGGGACGATTTGGGACCACCGTTGAGTCGTTCCACGGGTGGTGTCAGTGGCGCCAAGCGAAGTGGCCCGACTCCATGTCGGCGACATCGACGCACGACACCAAGCGGGGCGAGGACGTACGCATTCGCATCAGCCTGCTCTCGGAGATATCCGAGGAATGGTCGGACGCCGTCTACCGCTGGCGGGAGATGAACCAGGCCCACCGGCGGGAGCAGTGGCCGGACGCCAACACCGAATACCTGATCTATCAGACCCTCGTGGGCGCCGCTCCGCTGAGCGTCGAACGGGCAACGGAACACTTCGAGAAAGCCATCAGAGAAGCGAAGCGTCACACCTCGTGGGTTGACCCGGTACCGGACTACGAGGCGGCCGTGCGTGGTTTCGTTGAGGGAATTCTGGCCGACGAAGTGTTCCTTGCCGATCTTGAGAAGTTCACTGGGCGTCTGCTCCCGGCTGCGCAAGTGGCGTCGCTTTCGCAGACACTGCTCAAACTCACGGCTCCGGGCGTCCCGGACTTCTATCAAGGCAGCGAGCTCTGGGACTTGAGCCTCGTCGATCCCGACAATCGGCGCAGCGTCGACTTCCACCTACGTCAAGACCTCCTGGAGCAGGTGGACCGTCTGACCGTCTCCGAGGTGCTCGCCCGCGCCGACGTGGGCGTGACCAAGCTCCTGGTCGTGCACTGCGGCCTGGAAGCGCGCCGCCGCCACGCGGAGGCGTTCGGGCCCGACAGTCCCTACCAGCCGTTGCCGGTGACCGGATCAAAATCGGAGCACCTGGTCGCCTTCTCCAGAGCGGAGAAGGTCGTCGCCCTCGCCCCTCGCCTAATCATCGGATTGGACGGGGACTGGGGGACCACGCAGGTGGCGCTTCCGCGCGGACGGTGGCGCAACCAGATCACCCAGGCCCATACCGACTCCTCGGGCGAGGGTACGCCCGTGCAGGAACTGCTCCGAGAGTTTCCGGTCGGTTTGCTCGTACGCGACGACCCATCGACGGCGTGACCGTCTTCCGGGTCTGGGCTCCGACCGCCGCATCGGTCGATCTCATCGTCGACGACGCTTCCGTACCCATGACCGCGTCCGCCGACGGATGGTTCACCGTCGACGCACCGATGGCTGGTGCGGGGTCGGACTACGGGTTCTCCCTGGACGGCAGTCCCCCGCTCCCCGACCCGAGGAGCAACTGGCAGCCGGCGGGTGTGCACGGGTTGTCGCGGGTCGTCGACCACAACGGCTTTCCGTGGACCGACGGGGCTTGGACCGGACCAGGCCCACTGGGCTCGCAACTGTTCTCTGAGCTCCACATGGGCACGTTCAGCCCGCAAGGGACGTTCGCTGGCGCGGCCGAGCGCATCCCGCATCTACGGCAGCTTGGCGTCACGGCGATCGAGATCATGCCCGTGGCTCAGTTTCCCGGCACGCGAGGCTGGGGCTACGACGGTGTCGACCTGTACGCCCCGCACACTGCGTACGGCGGTCCCGATGGACTCAAGGGATTGGTCGACAACGCCCACGGCGCCGGCCTGGCCGTGTTCCTCGACGTCGTCTACAACCATCTCGGACCCGAAGGCAATTACCTGTCGAGGTACGGGCCGTACTTCACCGACCGGTACCAGACGCCGTGGGGAGCGTCACTGAACCTCGACGGCGCCGACAGCGGCCCGGTCCGGGACTTCCTCACCGATAACGCGCTCATGTGGCTGCGCGACTACCACATCGACGGGTTACGCCTCGACGCCGTCCACGCCATCTTCGACACGTCCGCACTGCACGTCCTCGAGGAGCTGGCCGGACGGGTCCGGGAGCTCTCCGATCAGCTTGGTCGGCATCTCTACGTAGTCGCCGAGTCCGGCCTCAACGATCCCCGGCTGGTCATGCCGCCCGCGGCCGGCGGGTACGGGCTCGACGCGGTGTGGAACGACGACTTCCATCACGCCGTGCACGCGTTGGTCACGGGTGAACGCAGCGGGTACTACGTCGACTTCGGAACGTTGGGCGATCTGGCGGCCGCCTACCAGAGAGGCTTCGTCTACACAGGCCAATGGTCAAAACACCGGCGCCGGCGCCACGGACGGCGGCCGGAGGGGGTCCCCGGCCGAAGCTTCGTCGTGTACACCCAGAATCACGACCAGATCGGCAACCGGGCCGGCGGCGAGCGCACCTCGGCCCTGATCGGGACCGCCGGGCTCAAGATCGCGGCGGCGCTCGTGCTGTGCAGCCCCTTTATCCCCCTGCTCTTCCAAGGAGAGGAGTGGGGCGCATCCAGCCCGTTCCTCTTCTTCACCGACCTTCCCGACGAGCTTGGCCGGGCGGTGAGCGAGGGCCGGCGGCGGGAATTTGCCTCCTTCGGCTGGGATCCCGAGGCCGTTCCTGACCCGCAGGACGGGGCCACCTTCGCCGCCTCCCGTCTCGACTGGTCGGAGCTGACCCGCCCCCCGCACGCCGAGGTGCTCGATTGGTACCGCCGGCTGGTGGATCTCCGGCGAACAGTGCCGGCCATGACGAGGGGACGGCTAGAGAAGATGCGGACCGACTTCGACGAGGCCGCCAGGTGGTTCGTGTTCGGCGCCGACGGCGAGTTCGCGGTAGCCGTCAACCTGGCCGACCGCGCCCAGGCCGTGCCGTTGCCGAATTGGCCGGTGACCGCCATTCCCCAGCTGGTCCTGGCCTCAACGGCGGGTGCCGAGCTCGACCGGCGCGCCAATCGGGTCGAACTTCCCCCGCTTTCCGTCGCCGCCATCGTCGTACCAGCGTGGTGATGGGGGACCGAGCCAGTGGTCCCCCATCACGCTTGGCCCGGGGGGCGGGACGCCGATGTGCTTACCCGCGGTCCCGGCGAGGGCAAACCTGTTCCCACGATTTCTTTCGAGCCTGGTCCCGGGGGGGCGGCCGGGCGGGCGAACCGGGCGGACTGGCCAGTCGGGCGGCTGGCCGCGCCGGGCGAGACCGGCGAGACGGCGAGACGGCGAACCGGGGACCAATTGATGCGGCGGCACCAATTGGTCGCCAGTCATGATCCGACCGGCCCGGTCCACCGTTCCTGTGCGCCCGAGAGGCGAGCGGCCCCGGATCGGCCCCAGTTCAAGCGTTTCGAGGCGGCAGGCGGCGGGAAGCTGTTTCCACCGAACGGCTCACCGCCGCACGGGACGCTTCTTGTCGCGACGTCCCGTGCGGTCGGGAGCCAGGGTCGCTACGGGGTGATCGTCTGGTCGTCGCTCTCCGGGTGGATGTCGCCACTCTCGTAGTAGCGGGGACCGTCCGGCGTGTCGCCTGACGCCTCGGCCCGCTTCTTTTCGTCCTCCCGCAGCTTGGCCACGTCCTGGTCCAGCTGGTCCAGCTTCTCTTTCATCTCCTCGGCGTTGTCTTTCATGGTGTCGTCGTACCCACAATCGACCACCGCTAGGCCGCAAGTCGGATCTGGTCTTCGGTGAGGAGATCGAGGACGGCGTTCTCGACCAGGCCCTGCGTGCTCGGCTGGCCAAACACGATGCCTTCGCCGAGCCGTTCAAAGGGCAGGTCGATGACCGTCCCGCTCAGGAAATGTTCGACCAGGCGGGGATCGACGTAGGACCGGCGGCACACGGCCGGAGTGTTGCCCAGGTAGTGCGCGGTCTCCTGCATGGCCCGGACGACGGCCCGAGCCCGGGCCCGGTCGCTCGCCGCCTCTCTGGACACGGCCAGGGCAAGGGCGGCCAGCACGGTGGCGCTCCAGGTACGGAAATCCTTCGCCGTGAACTGGCCCCCGGTCACCTCGGAGATCCAGGCGTTGATGTCGGCGGAGCGCACCTCCCTCCAGTGACTCCGGGCGGTGGATCGGTACGCCAGCAGCCGCGGTCCGCCCGACCGGCGACGCTTCAGCTGGGCCACGACCTCGGCGACCTCCGGGTCGACGACCGCCTCGATCCGGCGTCGGCCGCCCTTGGCGACGTAGTCGAAGATCACGGTGTCGGCCTTCAGCCGGACGTGTCGGCGCTCGATGGTGGCCAGTCCGTATGTCTGGTTCGTCTCCGCGTACTCTTCGCCGCCAATGCGGAAGAAACCGAGATCAAGCAGGCGCACCGCACACGCCAGCGCCCGGTCTCGGTCCATCTCGGTGCCCTGAAGCCGGTCGGCGACGAACTCGCGGAGATCGGGAAGCGTACGGGCGAAGCCCATCATCTTGTCGAACTTCTCCAGGTCACGGCGGCGGCGCCATTGCTCGTGGTAGCGATATTGACGCCGGCCCCGGGCATCGAAGCCGACGGCTTGAAGGTGACCCGCCGCGTCATCGCAGATCCAGACGTTGACCCAGGCCGGCGGGATGGCCAGGCTGCGGATCCGCGTGAGGACGTCCGGATCGGAGACCCGCCGGCCGACGGCGTCGACGTACGCGAAGCCACGGCCGAAACGTCGGCGGGTGATCCCTGGCATGGTGTGCGAGACGCGGTGCAGACGAGGCACCACCGGCCTATACCCAGCGCGGGGCCGCGCCTACGCTACCGCGGGCAGCTGAGCTTCAGGACTCCGGGGGAAGCTCGCCGGTAAGCACGACGATGTCGGCCACTTCCCGGAGCTTGACGTTCAGCCGTTGGGATGCGACCCGCAGCAAGGCAAAGGCATCGTCCGAGGTCACCCCGCGCCGGGTCATGAGGATCCCTTTGGCCTGGCCGATGAGATCGCGGGTCAATAGGGCGGCCCGGAGCTGCTCGGTGAGCTCGTAGGTGCTCCAGTAGAGCTGTGCGTTCGCCACCGCGACGGCGGCTTGAGCGGCGAAAAGGGTGCCCAGCTCCTCATCGGCGGCGTCGAATCCGGCGACGGTCTTCGAGTACAGGTTGAGCGCTCCCAACGTCTGGTCCCGGACCGTCAGCGGTAGCGACAGCGAGCTCTGGATGCCATGGCTGAGCGCCGCCTGGCTGAACGCCGGCCAGCGAGCGTCTTCGCTCATGGATTGGATGCGAATCGCGATCCCCGTCCGGTAGGCCTCGAGACAGGGACCGGCGTCGGACTCGTACTGGGCCCGGTCGATCTCGGGCGCCTCAGCGTCAGTGAATGCCACGGTGGCGGGCGATCCGTCGCGCTCGAGGGTCACGCCGGCCATCTCGCAAGCACCAATCGTTCGACCGGCAATGGTCGCTACCCGGTTGAGCGTGGCATCCAGGCTCTCCTCCGACAGCATGAGTCGAGAGAGGGCCAAAAGGCTTTCTGCAAACTCATCCACGCGTTCAGGCATGACCGACCTCCGGTCGAGAAGTCAGTCGCGGCGCCCTGCACTTCAAGGAAAAGCTCAGACTCGTCAATCATGGTAGCCGTCTTGCCCGTCTTCCCGAACCTTGGGGAAAGGGATCGCGGTGGCAGCCTCGGTACTCGATTCGAGCCGCCTGCTCGACGGGGTAAGACTGACCCGACGTGGCGACGGAGTCAGGAGACGCAGCTGATCACCGATGACCAAGGAGGCCAGACTCCCTTGACGACGATGGCAAGTCCATCCATCTCCCCCACCAGGTCGCCGGCCGCGGCCCCACCACCGCTGCGCGGGGAGGACGAACGGTCCCTTCAACTCCGCCGGATGAAGCGCCGGGCTACCGGGCTGCTGCTGTTCATGGCCGGTGCCTTCGTGGCCGTGACCTTGGCCGGCAGCAAGGGTTGGCTCGGGTACGCCCAAGCCGGTATCCAGGCATCCCTCGTCGGCGGCTTGGCCGACTGGTTCGCGGTTACCGCCTTGTTCCGCCACCCGCTCGGCCTTCCGATACCCCACACCGCGATCATTCGCGAGCGCAAGGATGACTTCGGCCGAACGCTTGGCGGATTCGTTCAGGAAAACTTCCTTACGGCCGATGTCATCACCGAGCGGTTGCGTTCGTCCCGGCTGGCCGTGCGGGCGACGGACTGGCTGGCCGTCGAGACCAACTCGGTGGCAGTCGCCGGGTACGCCGCTGACCTCCTCGTCGGGCTGGCCGATGTCGTCCGCGATGAGGACGTGAACCGATGGGTCGGCGACGCCCTGCAAAGAGCGGTTCAGGCCGTCCCGCTCGCGCCTCTGGCGGGGAGAGCCCTGCGCACCTTCATCGCCGACTCGCGTCACCAGCAGCTGCTCGACGCCGCCCTTCGATCCATGGAACGCTTGCTCGACGAAAACCAGTCCGTGCTCCGAAAGCGCTTCGAAGCCGAGTCCCCCTGGTGGTTGCCGGGTGCGGTAGAAGACCGTATCTTCGACCGGCTGCTCGACGGATTCAGACAGATTCTGCGAGAGGTCATCGCCGATCCCAATCATCGGCTGCGGGCGCAATTCGACGTCTGGGTTCGCGATCTGGCCGATCGTCTCGAGCAGTCTCCCGAGCTCAGGCAGCGCGGCGAGGAACTCAAGCAGGAGATCCTCAGCCATCCCGAGTTGCGGGCTTGGACGGCATCACTCTGGGACGACGCGAAGTCCAGGCTTCAGTCCGCGGCGGCCGACCCGGGCTCGGACTTTCGGCAGCAGCTCGCGGCCACGGTCGTCGCCGCCGGCCGGGCCGCACGCGAGGACCCCGTGGTTCTGGTCAAGCTGGAGCAGGGGGCCGAGGCTGGGGTCCGCTATGTCGCCCAACATTTCCACAACGAGATCTCCGGCTTGATTACTGCGACGATCGCTCGGTGGGATGCGGCCGAGACGTCACGGAAGCTCGAGCTCCTGCTTGGACCAGATCTGCAATTCATCCGCATCAACGGCACGGTGGTTGGAGGCCTGGCCGGGTTGGCCATCCATGCTTTGGCCAGCGTGATCGGCTAGCCGTGACCCTCTCCCCGTGGGAGGCCCATCTTCCGCCCGGAACCCGGGTCGCTGACGTGGACCTGACCAGGCAGGGCAGTCTGCCTGCGGCTTGGAGGGCGAGATGGGCACAACGGCCGGAATGGGTGGCGGTAATCCCACCGATCGGCTCACCCTTGACCGCCGCCCAACTGGAGGAGGCAAGTGGCCGAGTGGCCCGCCGATTGCTGGGTGTCGGGCTCAACGCCGGCGATCGCGTGATCTTCAGCGCCGAGGCGTCTGTCGATCTGGTCGTCGCCCACGTGGCCGCGTTGCGCGCCGGGTTGGTGGTCGTCCCGGTGAACCCGGCGTACCGGGAGAGGGAGATCGCCCATGTGGTATCGGACGCCGAGCCCCAAGCCGCGATAGTTGATTCGGCCGAGCGGGCTGACTGGATCCGATCGGCTGGCGACGCGCAGATCCTGGTCTGCGGCACCGACGTTGACCTGCCCGAAGGCCCACCCGCCCCGCTCGACGTCGTCGCCGGCGCCGACCCGGCGATCATCGGCTACACGTCAGGCACCACCGGTGCGCCCAAGGGGGCCGTCCTCAGCCACGACAATCTGCTCGCGAGCAGCGAGTCGGTCGCGCTGGCTTGGCGATGGAACGAAGAAGACTGCCTGGTGCTGGCGTTGCCCCTCTTCCACGCCCACGGTCTGCTCGTCGGCCTGCACGGCACGCTGCTGGCCGGTGCATCTGCAGTTCTGCTGCCTCGCTTCGATGTGGACGCCGTACTCGACGCCGCCGCTGAGCATCGCGCCAGTCTGTTCTTCGGCGTACCGACCATGTATCACCGTCTCGGCCGTTCGCCGCGGGTGGGAGAGTTGGCGCGTCTCCGGCTCTGCGTGTCCGGATCGGCACCGCTGCCGGCCGATCTGCACGACGAGCTGGCCAACAATGCGGGTCAACAGGTCCTCGAGCGGTACGGGACGACCGAGACGCTGATGTGCGTCTCCAACCCCTATGACGGTGAGCGTCGGCCCGGCAGTGTCGGGCTGCCTCTGCCCGGCGTGGAAGTCGACATCAACGGGGGCGAGATCCGGCTCAAGGGTCCCAGCGTGTTCGGCGGGTACTGGCGGCGTGACGACGCGACGCGCTCCGCCTTTCACGCGGGCTGGTTCTCGACGGGAGATCTCGGGGCGTTCGATGACGATGGCTATCTGCGGATCCTGGGCCGGTCGAAGGAGCTCATCATCAGCGGTGGCTACAACGTGTATCCGCGCGAAGTTGAAGAGGTGCTCCTCGGTCACCCCGCCGTCTCCGAAGTGGCGGTGGTGGGAACTCCCTCTGATGAATGGGGAGAGACCGTCACCGCCTACGTCGTACCGGCCGGCGAGGCACTCTCCGTCGATGAACTGATCGCGTTCGCCGCCGGCCAACTGGCTGCCTACAAACGTCCCCGCATCGTCCGCTTCGTCGACACGCTCCCCCGCAACGCCATGGGTAAGGTCGTGAAGCACGAACTGCCAGCCTGAGCCCATGGAACCAGCCGAAGCGCGTGTTCGTCAGCATCTGGCCCGGCTCGGCGTTGCGCACCAGGTGGTCTCGTGCGATCCCGCCCTCGCCGACACGGCTGCCTTTTGCGCGGCCTATGGTCACTCCCTCGAGGATTCGGCGAACACGATTCTCGTCGTCGGCAAGAGCGATCCCCCGCGCTACGTTGCCTGCGTCGTCCTGGCCTCTACCCGTCTCGACGTGAACCGGACAGTGCGCGGTCGCCTCGGGGTGAAGAGGGCGTCCTTCGCGGACGCCGAGGCCACGCAGGTGATGACCGGCATGTCCATCGGGGGTGTCAGCCCGCTCGGGTTGCCCGATGGCCTGCCCATTTGTGTCGACTCCCGCGTCGTACGTCGACCGCGGATCATCCTCGGTGGCGGGAGCCGAAGCTGCAAGGTTATCGGCTCTCCGGAACTGCTGACGGCACAGCTTGATGTCGAGATCGTCGACGGGCTGGCCGTCGATCCCCCGGCGTCCGCCACCGAAACCGGCGCCTAGGCCATCGGATTGTGCTGCTCGGTGTCTCCGTAGGCGACGCTGCGCAGGCCGGGGGTGTCGGCGCCATATCGGGCGATCTCCTTGGCCAGGTCAAGGGGACGGGTGGTCGCCTTCGCCATGAGGACGTCGTCGTCGATGAGCTGGCTCGGGACCAACCAGCTGACCTCGAACTCGATGCCGTCAGGGTCCTCGGCGTAGAGCGCCTTGGTGGTCCCATGATCGGAAGCCCCTGCCAGGGCCCCCATCTTGGACAGGGTTCCCGCTACCTGTTCCAGTTCGCCCAGGGTCTCGACTTCCCACGCGAGGTGATACAGCCCGACCGTGCCGCGGCCCGCCGTCGAAGGTCTGGCCTCGGCTCCCACCTCGAAGAGACCCAGATCGTGGTCATTGAGGGACTGAGGCACCCGCAGGAACGCCGCACCCGGGAACTGGACGGCCACTTCGAACCCTAGGGCCTCCTCGTAGAACGCCACCGTACGCGTCACATCGCGTACATAGAGCACGGCGTGGTTGAGTCGCTTGACTGTCATGACGCCTCCCTTCCGCTCGGTTGGAAGGCTACCGTCCAGGCCGGATATCCCGGCCTCGGTGTCAACCTCCGTCGGCGCCGACCGCCAGGTGGCGGGGTCCGGCTTGCGCGGCCCGACGGACCGTCGCAATCACGTCGTCATTCGAGGCTCCGGGGCCAAGCACGAAGTCGATACCAGACTCGGCCAGCCGCGGGATATCGACTTCGGGCACGATGCCGCCGACCACGACCGGGGTATCGAGGCCCACGTCGCGCAGCGCGGCGACGACAGCCGGTGCGAGGGTCAGGTGCGCGCCGTTGTGCATCGAGAGTCCGATCACGTCGACATCCTCCTGCAGGGCGATGGCGGCGATCATCGCCGGAGTCTGACGAAGGCCGGCATAGATGACCTCCATGCCGGCATCGCGCAAGATCCGGGCGACGACTTTGACACCACGATCGTGGCCGTCGAGGCCGACCTTGGCGACGAGGACACGCACCATGGGGCTCTCGCTCACGCGTACACCCGCTCGGTCCATATGCCGAACACGCTCTCGAGGCTGTGGACCACCTCTCCGACCGTGGCGTAGGCGGCGGCCGCCTCGATGAGGGCGGGTATCAGGTTGGCGTCAGGCTCAGCTGCCTCCCGCCGAACCCGGAGGAGCGCTTCTTCGACCGCAGCTGGGCTTCGGTTGGCCTTGACCTCGGCGAGGGATCGGAGCTGGCGCTGCTCGACGGCAGGGTCGATATAGAGCGTGGGCGGCTGGGTGTCATCTCCGTCGGTGTAGCCGTTGACCCCGACGTGTACCCACCGGCCGGAGTTGATCTTCTCCTGGAAGCGGAAAGCGGAGTCACCGATCTCACCCAGGAACCAGCCGTCCTCGATCCCGGCGATGACCCCGTCGAGCATCGATCCCTCGCCCAGCGAGTCCAGATGGGCGAACACGGCTTCGGCTTGGTGCTCGAGCTCGTCGGTCAACTGCTCGACGAACCACGACCCACCGAGCGGGTCGGCGACCTTGGCGACGCCCGTCTCCTCGGCGATGACCTGCTGGGTCCGGAGCGCAACCCGAGCGGACTTCTCAGTCGGTAGGGCGAGGGCCTCATCGAAAGAGTCGGTGTGGAGGCTCTGCGTACCGCCGAGCACTCCGGCCAGCGCCTCGATGGCGACTCGGGCGATGTTGACCTCCGACTGCTGCGCCGTGAGGGACACTCCGGCGGTCTGGGTATGGAACCGCAACTGCATCGAGCGGGTATCGGCCGCGCCGTAACGGTCGCGGAGCCAGCGGGCCCAGATGCGACGTGCGGCGCGGTACTTGGCGATCTCTTCGAAGA
>CAXMLU010000161.1:0-5404 GCA_964194255.1 uncultured bacterium | reverse complement strand
GGCTCGGTACCGGTACCGACGAGGCCTGAAACCCGTCGGTACCGGGGTCAGCTGGAGATCAACCGGTCCCGCTCCGCTTCGTCCCACGCCCGGAGCGCTTGGCGGTCGGGCACACCGGCGAGTCCACCGGCGAAGTCCGCCGACACGGCGTCCCGCGTGACCAATACGTCGAGGACCGACGGCGCCCGCTCGATCGCCCGCTCGAGCGCTCCCGGGAGCTCGTCGGCCGTCGCCACGCGCTCGCCGTAGGCACCCAGCGACTGGGCCACGAGGTCGTAGCGACACCCCGGCAACTCGACGCCGACCAGGTTGCCGCCGTAGTTCTGCAGCTGGTCGTGGCGCTCGATGTTCCAGCCCTCGTTGTTGGCCACGACGAACACCGCCCGGGCGCCGGTCCGCACGGCGGTGTCGACCTCGATGGCCGTGAACCCGAACGAGCCGTCACCGATCAACGCGAACACCGGGTGGCCGGGAAGGTTGAGCGCGGCGGAGATGGCGAACGGCACTCCGACGCCGAGGCAGCCGAGCGGCCCGCAATCGAGGTAGGTAGGAGTCAGCAGGGCGACGCGGGCGAACGAGAGGATGTCCCCTCCGTCGGCCACCACCACCGCATCGGAATCGATGACGTCGTTCAACGCCGCGATCAGCGTGAAGGGGTGCATCCGCCCGTCCGCCCCAGGACCGGCGTCCCGCATCGTGACCGCCAGTTTCCGGGCCCGCTCGGCGTTGGCGGCCACCAGTTCGTCACGCCAGCCGACGTCGAGGTTCCGTGGTGCGCAACCGGCGGCCAGCAGGCTCGCCAGGGCGACGTCGGCCTCGGCCTTCACCTCGGCGTCGCCCCGCCGGTTGTCCGAGGTCTCCTCGCGGGTCCGGCCGATCCGGACGAACCGGGCGTCGGGAGCGAAGACGGCCCGCGACCCGTACGCGAGCTGGAAGTCGAGGCGCCGCTCGAGCGTGACGACGGTGTCGGCTTCCCGCATCGCCCGTCCCCGCATGGCGGGGACGGAGCCCCGATGGTCGGGCGGGACCACGCCACGGCTCTCCGCCGTGTCGAGATAGAGGGCTCCAGTCTCGTCGAGGAAGCGTAGGAGGTCCGGTCCGCAGCGCCGCGCCCCTCGGCCGGAGATCACGAGCGGGCGGCGCGCCTCCCTGAGCAGTTCGGCGGCGGCGGTGACGTCATCCGGGTCGGGTCGGGGCCGGCTTCGGCGGCGGGGCTGCAACCAGGAACGGTCGAGCTCGGCGCCCGCCAGGGTCTCCCGCAGGAGGTCGGTCGGGAAGTCGATGTAGGCCGGCCCCGCCGGGCCGTCGGAACCGAGCGCGGCATCGAATGCGGCATCGAGCCGGGGCAGCACGTGACGGCGCTCGGAGACGACCTCGACGTAGCGGCAGAGAGGAGCGACCACGGACGCCTGCGGGATGTCCTGCAGTCCCCCCATCCCCGTCTGAGGTCGGGGAACGCGGCCGGAGATGATGAGGACGGGAGCGCGCGACATCGCCGCGTTGGCGATACCGGTCACTGCGTTGGTCAGGCCCGGCCCGGCGGTGACCAGCGCCACACCGACTCGACCGGTGAGTTCGGCTTCGGCCTGCGCCATGTAGACGGCGGCACATTCGTTCCGGACGTCGACCACCTGGATGCCGAGGCGCGCCACCTCGTCCCAGATCGGGAGGACATGCCCCCCGCAGAGCCCGTAGACACGTTCGACGCCGTGGCCGACCAGGGAGTCCGCCACGGCTTGGGCCACCGTCCGCCCGCCATCCTCCCCACCGTCGCCCGGTCTTGCCTCCTTCACAGGCCGATGGTAGCTTGGTCGGACCTTAGTGGTCCAGTGCCCGACGTCGGCGACGGCCCGTCCGTAGGCTCAAGGCGGCCCGCGCCCGCGGTTCGAGGCTGAACCCGGATCGGCGCTGGTCGGAAAGGGGTGGGGATGCACGCGAGCGACAAGTCGGTTGGGCTCATCGGCCTCGGAAACATCGGCGGCGGTATGTGCACCCGGCTCCTGGAGCGGGGCTACCAGGTCTTCGGCTTCGACGTCTCGGAGGGCGCGGCCGCCGCCGCGGAAAAGGTCGGCGCGTCCCTCATGGGATCACCGGCCGAAGTGGCGCAGGCGACCCACGTCACCGTGACGTCGCTGCCCAACTCCGCCATCGTGTTCGAGGCCTGCACCGGCCCCGGGGGCTGGCTCGAGGGCTCCAGAGCGGGCGACACCCTCATAGAGGCCTCCACGATCGAGCCCGCCGCCATCCAACGCCTGGCGGAGATTGCGGCGGCCAAGGGTGCCCGTGTCCTGGATGTGGCGCTGAGCGGCGAGCCGCCTCAGGCGGCCCTGGGCGAGCTGGTGTTCCAGGTCGGGGGCGACGACGAAATCTTCGCCGAGCACCGAGCCCTGCTGGAGGCGATGTCGAAGAAGATCAACCGAACGGGCGGCATCGGCACGGCCAAGATCGTCAAGCTCGTCAACAACCTGATGTCGATCGGCAACATCGCGGTGGCCGCCGAGGCCTTCGTCCTGGGCGTGAAATGCGGGATGGACCCGGAGCGCCTGTTCGAGATCCTTTCGGTGTCCGGCGGCCGTTCCGCCCACTTCAACCACGACTTCCCCGGTGTGCTGGCAGGGAACTACGCGCCGGGGTTCAAGACCAGCCTGGCTGTGAAGGATCTGCGCCTCATCCTCGACCTGGCGTCGTCCGAGGACTACCCGACACGGTTGGCCCAGGTCATCGAGGCACTCTATTCAGAGGCAGCCGCTCGCGGCAGCGCCGATGAGCACTTCACGTCGGTCGTCAAGATTTACGCGGACGGCGTCGGGACCAAGGTGTCCCGAGACGCCGCGGGTGCCTGACCGGAGCCGGCCGCATCTGTCGAGGAACTGAAGAAGGCGGCCGGGCGCTGGCCTACCGACATTTGGCCAGACCAAACTCAAGATGAGCTGGTAGGCATAGCGCGCCGATTGTGCTCCCGGGTCCCCGGTGGGCGCCGTCCCGGCCCCGGCACTGAAAGGGGGAGGCTGGGTACCCCGGCCGACGACGTATGACTCAAACGGGTGAAGACGTACAGCGTTCAACGGATAGCCCTCCCACCGTGGAGGTCACCGCCCCGGTCTCCCCGGTGGGGGGGGGCGGCGACTCTCGTCGTAATCACCGCGGGCATTTGGATCGTTTCATTGCTCTCGTGGTGGCTTCTGGCCGACCCGGATTGGAGCCCCCTCAGTTGTCTCGCAGGCGGCGATCGGCTCCCTGCTCTTCTGACCATCCTGTCGTTCATCGTCACCGGCTTCACGTTCGGCAACTGGCTACCGGCGTTGCGTCGGCTTCAGCATCGGTAGTATACATTGGTCTGACCAATTTCGAATCCGCGGGAGGGGGCGAGATGCCGCCGATCGACATGGCGGAGTACCCGATCCGGGTCCTGGTGGCCAAGGTTGGACTCGACGGCCACGACCGCGGCGTGAAGGTCGTCGCCCGGGCCCTGCGCGACGCCGGGATGGAGGTCATCTACACCGGTCTCCATCGGACGCCTGAGCAGGTCATCGCGTCCGCCGTGCAAGAAGATGTGGACGCCATCGGTGTCAGCCTGCTTTCCGGCGCCCACATGACCCTCCTACCGAGGCTGCTGGAGCTGATGCGCCAACAAGGAGTCGGCGACAAGGTGCTGATCGCCGGCGGCGTCATGCCGGATGAGGATGTCGTCGCCCTGAAGGCGATGGGCGTGGCGGACATCCTCGGACAGAACACGCCGCCGGCGACCATCGTGGCGACGGTCGAGCGTCTTGTCCGCCAACGTCAGGCGACGCAGCTCTGATGAGAGCGACCGGCGCGGCCACCGGTCTGGCCCAAGGGGTGCTGGCCGGCGAGGTCGGAGCCATCGCCCGGATGATCACGCGGGTCGAGCGGGGAGCACTCGACGGGGCGGATGACGTAGCCGAGCTCTACCGGGCGGGAGGCCGAGCGCGGGTGGTCGGGGTCACCGGCCCGGCGGGCGCGGGCAAGAGCACGCTGGTCGCGGCGCTCGGCGCCGAGATGCGGCGACGGAACCTGACCCTCGGGATCGTGGCCGTTGATCCGAGCAGTCCGTACTCGGGTGGCTCGGTTCTGGGCGACCGCGTTCGCATGCAGGCGTTGTGGGACGACCCGGAAGTGTTCATCCGTTCAATGGCGACTCATGGTGCGCTCGGTGGGATCGCCCGTGCGACCGAGGACGCCGTTGCCGTCCTCGATGCGTCCGGCAAGGATGTCGTTGTCGTGGAGACCGTGGGCGTTGGCCAGGACGAAGTTGAGATCGCGTACGCGTCTCATAGCGTCGTGGTCGTCTCCGCCCCAGGTCTGGGAGACGACGTTCAAGCGCTCAAAGCGGGTCTCCTCGAGACCGCCGACGTGCACGTCGTGAACAAGGCCGATCGGGCGGGTGCTGACCGCACGGTGGCCGAGCTCAGAACCATGCTCGCCTTCGGCGCCGGCCAGGGGTGGATCGCGCCGGTCCTTCCCACCTGCGCGGAGACCGGTCAAGGTGTGACCGACTTGGCCGACGCCCTGAACCGGCATCACGACTGGCTGGTCGCGTCTGGCGGTATGCCTGAGCGCCAGCGTGCCATGGCCCGGCACCGACTGAAGACGCTGCTCACCGCGCTCGTCCACCAACGCCTCGACCGGCCCGTTCCCGGCTCGGCTTTCGAGACGGCGGTCGAGGCGCTGTGCCGAAGGACGACGGACCCATGGACGGCCGCCCACTCGCTCCTCGACGGGGACCTGCGCGGCCGACCGAAAGGACGCTCATGAGCGAGAATGATTTCCACGCCGCCCTGGCGGGTGAGACCTTGCGAGCCCAGGCCGAGGCGGATCTGGCCGCCTGGGAGGCGGAGGAGCTCGCCGCCTTCCTCCGCCGCCAACCTGAGCAGAAGAGCGAATATCTGACCATTGCCAGGCGTCCCGTCGAGCGGGTCTACACACCGGCCCACCTGGCCGGAACGAATTGGGAGGACGTCGGACTCCCGGGGCGCTATCCGTACACCCGGGGTCCCTACCCCACGATGTATCGCGGCCGGAACTGGACGATGCGACAGATCGCGGGCTTCGGTCAGGCCCGTGAGACAAACCAACGTTTCCGGTACCTGATCGACCAGGGGCAGACCGGGTTGTCGGTCGACTTCGACATGCCCACCCTCATGGGATTTGACTCCGACGATCCCCGCAGCCTCGGCGAAGTCGGCCGCGAGGGCGTGGCCGTCGACGTGCTGGACGACATGCGGGAACTCTTCGAGGGCATCGACCTTGAGGCGATCAGCGTGTCGATGACGATCAACCCGACGGCGTGGATCCTGATGGCCATGTACATCGCCGTGGCCCAAGAGCGCGGCTACGACCTCAACCGTCTTTCGGGCACGATCCAGAACGACATCCTCAAGGA
>CAXMLU010000160.1:0-1789 GCA_964194255.1 uncultured bacterium | reverse complement strand
ATCGGAGCGCCCTGCTGGATCGATCTGATGACCTCTGACACCGGGCGCAGCCGGGAGTTCTACGGCCAGCTGTTCGGCTGGACCGCCGAAGAGCCCAATGAGCAGTTCGGCGGGTACTTCAACTTCACCACGGACGGGGTGCGGGTGGCCGGGTGCATGGCGAGCCAGCCGGGCGAGGGCGTGCCTGATGTGTGGTCGGTGTATCTGGCCACCGACGACGCCCGCAAGACCGTCGAGGCGGCCGCCGCCAACGGAGGCCAGGTCCACGTGGCAGCCATGGATGTCGGCGATCTGGGCACGATGGCCGTGCTCGCCGACCCAGGCGGCGCCGCCATCGGCGTGTGGCAGCCCGGCACCCACCAAGGTTTTGGACTGCTCGGCGAGCCTGGCACTCCCGCCTGGTTCGAGCTGCACACCCGCGACTACACGACCGCCGTGGACTTCTATCGCGACGTGTTCCGCTGGGAGACCCATGTGGCCGGCGACACCCCGGAGTTCCGCTACACGACGCTCGGGCAGGGCGACGGCCAGCTGGCCGGGATCATGGACGCCTCCGGGTTCCTTGCCGACGGCGTCCCCGCCCATTGGTCGGTGTACTTCGGGGTCGAAGATACCGACGCGGCGCTGGCCAAGATCGTCGAGTTGGGCGGGTCGATCGTGCTGGCCGCCGAGGACACCCCGTATGGCCGGCTGGCCACGGCTGCCGACCTAAACGGCGCCACGTTCAAGCTTGTAGCCGGACGCTGAGTCTGGCGTGGCCTGTGACCTGGCTGAGGCACGCCGGGTCACAGACCACGCGCCATCATCCGTGGCTGCCTAGGCTCGGGTGATGCGCTTCGCCATCAAGAGTTTCGCGCCGTTGCTGAACGGCGCGAAACCCGCCGAGCGCGGTGCGGCGCGCTTCCCGGACCGCTGATCGCCAAACGGCCGACCCGCCAGCCATGTCACTGCTCCACGTCCTGCTCATCTTCGCCGCTGGCCTGGCGGCGGGGTCGATCAACGCCGCCGTGGGCTCTGGGTCTCTCATCACCTTCCCGACGCTCCTCGCCCTCGGCTATGCCCCGGTACTCGCCAATGTCTCGAACAACATCGGCCTCGTTCCCGGCAACCTCAGTGGCGTCTACGGCTACCGTCGCGAACTGACGGGACAGGGGCAGCGCCTTCGGTCCCTCGGGTGCGCGTCCGTCGCAGGTGGACTTACCGGAGCGCTGCTGCTCCTGGTGTTGCCCCACGGCGTGTTCGCCTCGGTCGTTCCGGTCCTGATCGGGATCGCCCTCGTGCTGGTCGTCGCCGGACCTCGGCTCTCGGCCGTTGTCGCCCGCCGGCGAGGAGGCGCGGCCCCGAAAATCGGGCCGTTGCTCATGGTCTGCGTGTATGGCGTGGGGGTCTACGGCGGCTACTTCGGCGCCGCCCAATCGATCATCCTCATCGCCCTGCTGTCGATCTTCTTGCCTGACAATCTGCAGCGCCTCAACGCCGCCAAGAACGTCCTGGCCATGCTGGTGAATTTTGTCGCGTCCGTCGTGTTCGTGATTGGGAGCGACGTGGACTGGAAGGTCGTTGGCATCATCGCCGGCGGATCGGCGATCGGCGGCCAGCTCGGTGCCAGCTTTGGCCGACGCCTCGACCCACGTGCGCTGCGGGGCCTCATCGTCGTCGTTGGCCTCGTTGGAGTCATCAAACTCGTCGCCTGACCCACGAGTGGTCCGCTCCCACGACGGGGAGGGTGACCTCGATGTTGCCCCTGGTGGCATTGGAGTAGGGCAGACCTGGTGGGCCTTGGCCACAA
>CAXMLU010000159.1:0-7519 GCA_964194255.1 uncultured bacterium | reverse complement strand
GTGCACAGCACGCGGGTGCGGCCCATCGAGATGAGGACCGAGCCGGCCGCGAAGTCGGTGTAGTCCCGGTCAAATGTGAGCGGGCGGAGATCGTCGGGCTCCCGGCCGTCTCTGCGTATACCTGTCATATGTCGTAGCTCCTGTGCAACTCGGCCACTTCGACCGGCTGTCCGAACGCGGCCTCGGCTTCCAGCCTGGCCGCGTCACGATCGACCGTGGGCCACAGGTGGGTGAGAAGCAGCCGGGCACAGGCCGCCGCCCGGGCCGTCTCCCCTGCTTGAAGCGCGCTCATGTGCGGATAGTTTCCTTCCTGCGACGAAAGATACGTGGCCTCGCAGAGGGCAAGATCAAGACCCGATCCGAGGGCCGCCAGGGACCAACCCGAACCGGTGTCGGCAGAGTACCCGAGAGACCGCCCTTCGCCATCGATCCGGGTGGCGAGCGTCTCCGGCGGATGGTCGGTCCGGGAGAACGTCAGCCGCAGTCCGCCCACGTCGATGGCGTCGCCGCCCGCGATATCGCACCAGACGAGAGGTGCCTCACGGTTGGACGAGAACCCCGCCGCCTTCCGAACGCCGGCGGGCGCGTACACAGGAACGGGCCGCACCCATCCGGCCAGGACGTAGTTGACCGCGACGAAGAATCCGTCCAGGTCGCTCCAGTGGTCGGCATGCTCGTGGGAGAGGACGATGGCGTCAACGTCCTGGAGACGAACGTAGCGCTGGAGGTTGGCCAGCGTGCCGGAACCGGCGTCAAGCCATAGCGAGACGCCACCGCCTTGTACGAGATAGCCGCTGCACGCTCCCCCGGGTCCCGGATAGCTGCCGTCGCAGCCCAGGACGGTGAGTCTTAATCCCATCGTACGGAGCCAACCTCGTCGAGCTCCGGTCCGAGCAAACGCCGGCCGAGATCTCGGAAGATGTTGACATCACCGGAGGACAAAAAACGGTGGACACCCTTGCCCGCCGACCGGCGGCCGAGGCCCGTCTCAGAGAGGATGGCGCGCACTTCGAACGCGGTCTCATCCGCGGAGGACACCAGAACCACGTCGCGACCCATCACGTCTCCGATGGTCCGGGCCAGGAACGGATAGTGGGTGCAACCCAGCAGCAGGGTGTCGACGCCGGCCGCTTTGACGGGTGCCAGCAACCGTTCGGCCAGTACATGCACCTGCTCGGTGCCGGTCTCACCTCGTTCCACGAACTCCACGAAGCCCGGACAAGCCGCACAGGTCAACTCTGCACGGACTCTTAGGGCGGAGAGGGCCCGTTGGTAGGCACCCGAGCTGATGGTCCCAACCGTGCCAATCACCCCGACTCGGTGGTTGCGGCTGGCGCGCACGGCGGCTCGCAAACCCGGGTCAATGACGCCGATCACCGGTACGTCCTGCTCGAAGCGGAGCAGATCGAGGGCGGCGGCGGCGGCCGTGTTGCACGCCACGACGACCATCTTCACGTCGTGGTCGGCGACCAGCCTGGCCGTGATCTGGCGGACAAAGCCGCGCACTTCGTCGAGCGGCTGCGGCCCGTACGGGTATCGCCCGGTGTCGCCCAGATAGACGACGTCCTCCTCCGGAAGGAGGTCGATCAGAGCCCTGGCCACGGTGAGTCCACCGAAGCCACTGTCGAACACGCCGATCGGACGGTCATCCACGGCGCCGAGCGTAGAGCCCGCTCACCCCGACCTGGTGACTCTTCGCCGGTGCCGGAGCCCCGACCCTTTCCCCTGATTAGAAGTAGACGATGCGACGGGCTCGCTCGGTGACGACGTCGAGATCCTCGGTCCACGCGCCGGTGGATAGGTACTTCCATCCGCCGTCGGCGGCCAGGAAGACGATGACGCCCTCGTCGATCTGCTCCGCGACGCGGACGGCGCCGCACATGACCGCCCCGCTCGAGATCCCGGCAAAGACGCCCACCTCGGTGAGCCGACGCGTCCACTCGATGGACTCGCGTGGGCGCACGATCATCTTGCGGTCGAGCAGGTGCTCGCCGTCGTTGTCGGTGAACACCGGTGGCGTGAACCCCTCGTCGAAGTTCTTGAGACCGTCGACCAACTCGCCCGTCGGCGGCTCGATGGCCCAGATCTGCACCGCCCCGTCGCTGGAGTCTTTGAGGAAGTGGCCGACGCCCATCAGGGTGCCCGCCGTGCCCAGACCGCCAACGAAGTGCGTGATTTCCGGGCAGTCCCGCCAGATCTCGGGCCCGGTACCCTCGTAGTGGGCCCTCGGATTGGCCGGGTTGGCGTACTGATACGGGAACCACCAGTCGGGGTGTTCGGCGGCCAACGCCTGGGCCCGGCGCATGGCGCCGTTTGAGCCTTCCGAGCCGGGCGTTCCGATGATCTCCGCCCCCCAGACCTCGAGCGACTGGCGGCGCTCCACCGACACGTTCTCGGGTAGGACCACCTTCAAGGCGTAGCCCTTCACCTTGGCGATCATGGCCAGCGCGATGCCGGTATTGCCCGACGAGGATTCGATGATCTGCTGGCCGGCCGACAGCGAGCCGTCCTTCTCGGCTTCCTCCACCATCCATTTGGCGGCCCGGTCCTTGACCGAACCACCGGGGTTCTGGCCTTCCAGCTTGGCCAGGATGCGGACCCGCGGGTTGGGCGACAACTGGCTGACATCGACCAGCGGCGTGTTGCCGATGAGGTCGAGGATGCTGGCGTAAACGGCCATCAACCGCCGGCCACGGCCGGAAGGATCGAGATCTCGTCTCCGTCGCCCACCTTGGTCTCGAGCTTGTCGAGGTAACGGACGTCGTCGTCGTTGAGGTAGACGTTGACAAACTTGTGAAGGGCGCCACCGTCGGTGATGATCCGGCCGGCCAGGCTCGGATAGCGGGCCGTCAGCTCGGCCAGCACCTCGGCCACCGTGCCTCCCTCGGCCTCAACCGTGCCTTGTCCATCGGTGGCGTCTCGGAGCTGGTTGGGCAGGCGGACCTGGACGGGCACGGTTGGCTCTTTCTGTATCGGCGTGGGTCGGCAGACCGACACCGCGATTGTTGACCGGTTGGGTCAGGATCTTACTGATCTTCGACAACCACCGGTTCTTCGGTGATGTTCCCGTCCACAATCCGGTAGCTGTGCAGAACGGGCTCGGCCCGGAGGGATACCAAGATGTAATGCCAGCTCGGGTCGGGTGCCTGGGCCACGTCCGTCGGCGACGGGTAGGCCTCCGTGTGGGTGTGGGAGTGGAAGACGCCGATCAGCTCGGCCCCCCGGTTCTCCGCGTCGCGGTCGGCGAGCAGCAGATCTCGGCCGTTGACCCTGTACACCCGAGCCGAGGCGGCGTCGTTGCCCGTCGGGTAGCAGAGCCAGGCCCGCCCGGTGGCGGGGTCTCCGCCGACCAGACCGCAGGCCTCCAGGGGCAGCCCGTCGAGGCAGTGACCGAGAATCTGGGCGTGGACGCGGGTCGTGAGCCGGAGCATGCCCGGTTCACGGTACTTTCGTAGGTCTATGCCCGCTGCTCCCCGGGGTCCCCGACCGGTCGCCACCAACCGCAAGGCCCGTCACGACTACGACGTTCTGGAGACGGTCGAGTGCGGCATCGTGCTGGCCGGCAGCGAGGTCAAGTCCCTGCGGGAGGGCAAGGTCCAGCTCCGGGATGCCTATGCCCGGGTACAGGACGGCGAGATCTGGCTCCAGGGCGTGCATGTTTCGCCCTACGCGTTCGCCAACGGCTTCGGGAGCGTTGACCCTGACCGGCCCCGCAAGCTTCTCCTGCATCGGCGCCAAATCGACACCCTGGGTGCGCGCGTCGCACAGGACTCCCTCACCCTTGTCCCGCTCGCCATCTACTTCAAGGACGGCCGGGCCAAGGTGGAGCTGGCCCTGGCCCGGGGCCGCCGGAACTATGACAAACGCCACGCCATCGCCGACCGGGATGCCCGCCGGGAGGTCGATCGGGCCGCGGCCGGGCGGGATCGGTCAGGGGAACGGGTAAGATCAAGGGGTTAGATGTCCCTTGACACGGGGGTGATTGGCTTCGACTTTGGAAGTTGCGACGGGAGAAGCGAGCCGTGGTCTCCGGAACCACGTTAAAGAGCCGGAAACCAATACAAACGCCGAGCCTCAGCTCGCACTCGCTGCCTAGTAAGTAGCGACGTCCGACCGGCCTAAGCCCCACGGGTCGGAACCGGGCGACATCTTGTGGGACTTACCGGGCGGCTGCGTCAGCGGGCCGTCCGGGACAACTCAGCTGACTGGGGCTTCCCGCCGGTGCCGGCAACAGCGGGGGGCCTGAGACCCTCTTACCGGATGCGCTCGGAGAAGTCCCGTCAAGACCCCGAAGGACGCGGGTTCGATTCCCGCCACCTCCACTCAGGGGTGTTCAGGAATGAATACCCCCCATGTTCATGAAACCCCGCTGAGCTGCACGTTCGGCGGGGTTTCTGGGTTGTCGAGCACGATGGCGGTGGTCCAGACGAGCCCGATGGCACAGCGCGGATACGTGACGCGGATGTCGGGCGCGCCAGTGGCGCCCAGAGGGCGGGCTCGTCCCGAGTTTTCGGTTTCGGTGCGGCTAGCCGGGTGCTTCGGGCCGGCGCTGGCCGAGCAGCTCGGACCAGGTCCCGACGCGGCGCTTCGAGCGATGCGCCGTTTCGGGCGGGTAGTCCATGTCGGGTTCGTCCTCGCCGGTGATCCGATGCTTGGCGCGGTATGAGCGGATGCGGTCGAGGTTGTAGGCGGCGAGGGTGAAGCCGAGCAGGATGGTTGCTTTGGTGAGGCCCATGACTCGGAGGAAGCCGCGGGCCAGGTCGACGAACGCGCCTTTCAGGGCGGCGTTGACGGATTCGACGATTTGTCGTCGACCCATGGAGATCCGCCAGGCGGTGGTGCCGGGCAGGATGCGCTGCCATCGCGACAGCTCGGCCGCCTGGACCGTCACCGTCCCGGCGCAGCAGCGCTCGGCGTCGACGGGGACGAGTGGTGCGGTGCGAGCGCGGCGCATGGTGCGAGGAAAGGCTCGGCTGCGGAGCAGGCCGGCGCAGAACGGGCACCGCCAGCGGGTGGCACCATCGCTGTCTGGGCCGGCGTGGCGGACATAGCGCCAGCGGGCCCGCCGGTTGAACGCCGCCTCATAGGCGAGCTTGTCTTCTTCGGGGGCGCCCCGGGGTGGCATGGGCAGGTCGCGCAACTCTTCGGGCAACAAGGTCGAGAACAGGCTCCCGTCGATGAGGAGGGCGTCGCCTGAGAAGGGGCGGATGCCTCGCTGGTGGGTCACGGGTTGGAAGGTGGTCTCAATCCCGGCCTGGGCCAGCGGCCAGACTGCGGTTTCGGGGCGGCACAACGAGTATCCGGGATCCCACACCACATTTTTTATTGTTGGATCCCGCAACAGGGCGGGGACGACGGCTTCGGCCCGATGGCTGCCGGCAGGGAGCAGACTGAACGAAGTGATAACGGCGGGCACCTCAGGACCCAGGGTGGTCCGATCGATGCTGTTGGTCCAACGCACGTCGCGGGCCTGCACCGCCAAGTGGAGCTCGAATCCGATATAGGGGCCGGCCGGTCGGGAGTTGGTAGCCGAGCGATGCCCGGCCCGGGCGTCGCGGTCTTTGGTGTAAATGTTGCGGCCGTCCGGGCCCGTCCCGAACACTCGGGCTCGTCGGGACGGACGTTTCCGGTGGCGGCTGGAGCCGGCATCGTTGACTGGGTCGACTTCGGCGGCCTCTCCGTCTAACTCGACGGTCTCGGGATCGCCGTGCAGGGCGCCCCACGATTCGAGATCGGTGCCGTCGACGGCCACCGACGCGGACTGGCGATACTCGTCGGGGACCGCCGCGGCGGCGATCCGGTTGGCGAAACCGTCAGCGCCGGGTTCGGTACTGGTGTCGAGAATTCGGGCTAGGTCGACGAAGGCCCGCTCGACCCGGTCGTAGGCGTCGGTCGGATCCCATCGGTCGATATCGAGGTGGTGGCGTTGCTCCCCGGTAAGTGCGTTGAGGATGCGGGCGATCTCCACCAGGTGGCCTTGATGATGGCGGTGCAAGGCGTTCAGCTGGGCCGCCACCAGAAAGGCGCGCAACGGCAGAGTACGGGGACGGCCGATCCCGCAGTCGAACACCGGGTTGACGTCGTCGAGCACACCGGAGCGGTGAACGATCCGCATGGCCGTGGCCAGTTCGGCGGTGGTGGTCGGGCGACCACCGGAGATGTCTAGTGGGCCGCGCAGTTTCACGGGGTGGATTGACCGCGGAGCATCGACCACATCTCGGCCCGCTCCAAGGGCGGCACGTACTCCAACAGATCGGACAGCACCGTGATCCCGCACAGGCCGGCCGCCTTCGTCAACTCGGGAAGGCGGACCCCGACGGTGAGGCAGTGGACCAACCAGGTGGAGCGCAGCCGGCTGGCCGACAGCCGTGGACCGGCCAGCGCCGTTTCGAACTGGGAGGCCAGGAAGCCGGCCCGGTTCCGGGCCAGGGAACGGCCACCCACCAGGAACTGATCGCCTGACGTCGCCGCCAGGTCCAGTACCTCCGATTCGAAAGCGGCCGACACCGGGACCAGCCGGGCCGACGGGTCCCCCACCCTGACCAACACCACGCCACCACCACGGGACACATCGGACCCGCCAACCCGGGAGCACCAGCGGCCATCCAGACCGGCCCCGGCGCCCAACGCCAATAGCGCTCGAGCGGCATGACATTTGCCCGGAGTCGATTGCCGGTCTGCGTCGCGGCGCAGCGCTCTGAGCTCTTCAGAGAGATAAGGAGGAGCGACCTGTCGCCGAGTGAGCGATTCCGGGCGGGGTTCCCACGGCGCCCGAGACGTCAAGCGAGGACCGATCCGGCGCAAATCAGCCCGGTAAGTGCCCCGAGAAGCATCGCCCGAAAGGCCGACCGCACAAAACCGCTCCACCGTGTCCGGGTCCAAGACCACCTCGAACTCCAGCGGCATCCCCTCGGACAGACACCAGGCAGCCAGACGAGTCAGGAGCCGGGCATACCGGCCGGCCATGGCCAACCCCGGTGGATCCAACGCCTCCATCGCCGCCATCACGAACGCACGCAGACCGCCCTGCCACAAACGCGCTGGAACGTCGGCGGGTGTGTACGTTTCCAGCCAAACAGGTACTTCGCCCGGCGCGCCCGTAGGCTTGCTCACGTCGTGACCTCCACATAGGTCTCGGCCGGGCCCGGGGGTGTTGACGCACCGCCCGGGCCACTTATTGCTCTACGTCAAGACTAACCGGGATGATTGATGTCGGTCAAGTCTTTTCCTAGGCTGACGTTGTGACTCTCGACCTAGTGAGCGTTCGAGAGGTCGCTGAGATCCTCGGTGTGTCGAGGCAGCGGGTGCATCAGCTCATCCACGCTTACGACGATTTCCCGGAGCCCGAGGCGGAATTAGCGGTAGGTCGTATATGGCAGCGCGCAGCCATCGACAAGTGGGCCCGCGCACACCCGCGCCGCACGGGAAGACCTCCGAAGGGCTGACAACCTTTCTGCGCCTCGCGTGTGCGCATGAGACACTCAAGATTGCCCCGTCCCGTCGCCACTTGCCGACGACC
>CAXMLU010000158.1:0-2652 GCA_964194255.1 uncultured bacterium | reverse complement strand
TGTCGTAGCCGTCGGGGAGGGCGGCGATGAACTCGTCGGCTAGGGCGGCGGTGGCGGCCGCTTCGATGTCGGCGTCGGTCGCAGCGGGGCGGCCGAGGCGCAGGTTGTCGCGGATGGAGGCGTTGAACAGGTAGACGTCTTGGGATACGAAGGCGACCATTTCCCGCAACGTGCCTTGGGGGAGTCGGCGGAGGTCGTGGCCGCCGATGGTGATCGAACCGGCTTCGACGTCGAAGAACCGCATGAGCGCGCTGGCGCAGGTCGATTTCCCGGCTCCGGAGTGGCCGACGAGAGCGACGGTGTGGCCGGCGGCGAGCTCGAATGACACGTCTTCGATGGCGGGTGGCAGGTCGGGCCGGTAGCGGTAGGTGACCTGTTGGAAGCGGACAGAAGGCTGCAGCGGCCCGCTGGGCGCGTTGGCTGCGGTCTGGTCGACGATCGCCGGGGTGGTTTCGAGAAGCACCATAAGTCGTTCGGCCGCGGCGGCCACGACACCGATGCCGGCGGCGGCCCGGGTGAGGCGGGTCAGGGGGCCGAAGGCGACCGCGGCGAGAACGGCGGCCGCGACGAGCAGCGGTCGGGACAGCGCGTTGTCGTGGGTGAGGGCGACGGCTACGGCCAGCACGGCGAGCGAGCCGGCGGTGGCGAGAGCCTCGGCGACCGCCCGCTGGGTGCCAGACTGGGCGGCGGTCAATGCCTCCGCCCCCGCGGCGCGGTCGGCGCGGCGGTCGAACTCCTCGAGGATGTGGGCTTGCTGGCCGAACGCCAGCACTTCTCGGAGGCCCTGCACGGCGTCGACGATCTCGGCGTTCATGGCGGCCACCTCGGTGCGCAGCTGCCCGCCTTGTGGTCGGCCTCGCCGGTTCAGCCACCACGGGACGCTGGCGGCCAGCAGCAGGAACGGCAGAAGAAGGAGGGCGAGCAGCCAGCTGATCACGGCCAGGGCGGCGAGGGCCAGGGGGGGCACGACGACAGCGACCAGAAGGGGACCGAAGGTTTCGGCGAAGAAACGCTGTAGGACGTCGACGTCGGAGATGACCGCCGCGGCCAGGTCCCCGGAGCGCCGGGCTTGGAGCTGGCCGGGCGAGAGCTCCTCGAATTTGGCGTAGACGCGGTCGCGGAGCTCGACCTGCACCCGAAAGGCGATGCTGTTCAGGACGGCCGACTCGAGCCACGGGGTCCGCACCTGGGGCAGGACCAGGACCGCGACCAGCAGCAGCAGCCCGTAGATCTGGTTGTAGCTGGCCCCGGTCACGGCCCGTCCCATCAGGTAGGCGGCGGCGGCGGCGCTGGCGATGAATAGAGCGTCATGGATGATGCCGCTGAGCACTGCGTAGCGCAGTTCCTTGCGATGGGGGCCGAGCAGAGCCAGCAGCGGCTGCAACCGTCGCCGCGTCCCAGGTCCGGCTTCGGGCGGTGACTCCACGATGATAGCGGCGGTCATTTCAGCTCCTGGGCTCTGACCAAGCGGCTATAGGCGCCGTCGGCGGCCAGGAGCGCGGCGTGCGGTCCTACCTCCACGACCCGTCCGGCGTCGAGGACCATGACCCGGTCGGCTCCTTCGATGGTCGACAGGCGGTGGGCGATGATCAGGGTGGTCCGACCGGCGGTGAGCCGTTCAAGGGCGTGTTGGATGAGGGCTTCGCTTTCGCCGTCGACGCTCGAGGTCGGTTCGTCGAGGACCAGGAGGGGCCGGTCGGCCAGCAGGGCCCGGGCGATGGCGAGGCGTTGACGTTCCCCGCCCGAGAGCCGTATCCCCCGCTCGGCGACGACGGTGTCGTAGCCGTCGGGGAGGTCGCGGATGAAGCCGTGGGCGTGGGCGTCGCGAGCGGCCGCCTCGATATCGGCGCTGCTGGCGTCGGGTCGCCCGAAGATCAGGTTGTCGCGGATGCTGCGATTGAACAGGTAGGTGTCTTGGAAGGTGACCGCTATCAGGTCGCGCAGCTCGGCCAGGGCCAGGTCGGCGATGTCGTAGCCGCCGACGCGTATCACCCCGCTCTGGGGATCGAAGAAGCGCAGCAGCAGCGACACGACGGTGGTCTTGCCGGCCCCGGAGAGCCCGACCAAGGCAACAGTTTCACCGGCGTCAACGCTGAATGACAACCCGTCGAGGGCGGGCCGGTTCTCGGGACGATAGGAGAAGGTGACATTGTCGAAGGCCAGCGATGGAACGAAACCAGCGCGTTCGATGACGACCGGGTGGGCCGCCTCACGGACTTCGGGTTCTGCGTCTAACAGGTCGATCACCCCGGTCGACGCCGAGACGGCCACGTAGGCGGGCTGCAGGGCAGAGCTCAGCTCGGCCAGCGGCCCGAAGCACTCGCGGGCCAACAGTAGGATCGTCAACCCGCCGGTCAGGCCGATGGCGCCTTGGGTGACTCGCAGGGCGGCGAGTGCCACCGTACCGGCTGTACCTGCCGCCATGCCTAGGGCGACGAAGCCGATGTGCATGCTGGCCAGAGAGTTGAGGCCGATGGCGTCTTCGGACAGGTCCTGGGATTGGTCGAGGAGCTGTCTACCCCAGCGGTGCTGGGCGTTGAACGCCCGCAGCGTAGACATGCCCTGGATGGCGTCGAGGTAGCCGGCGGACAGTTGCCCGAAGCCGGCCCAGAACTTGCGGCTGGTCTCCCCGAACGCCCGCTCGGTGATGAT
>CAXMLU010000157.1:0-1891 GCA_964194255.1 uncultured bacterium | reverse complement strand
CCGACGGAGGCGGCATAGTGCCGCGTCGTCCAGTGATGGTTTGGGTTTTGTTCTCGTCACGCATCCGTTTCACGCGCTGAGTGGGCAGCGGCTGGAGGTGCTGTTCGTCAAGCGCCGAGGCGGGGACTCGGTGTTCGTGTGTTCGGGCGGTGTCAGTGGCCAGATGACGGTGCCACGGTCGTGGACCGATCGGGGTGTGGCGCCCGGGCCGCATCGGTTGTCGGCCGAGGGGCTGGCCGAGCTGTTTGCGGTGACACGCGCGATCCAGGGTCGTTGATTGCCGTGCCTGATCATGACACACTCTTGTGTGATGGACGAACACAAGAACGATCTTGCTGGGTTGTCGGGCCGGGCGCTGCGGGCGCGACGGCGGCGGCTAGCGGCGCGGCTCGGGGATGTGGAAGCGGTGCTGGCCGGGTCGCTGGTGGAGCAGACTCGTCGCTGCGGCAAGCCGGGCTGCCGCTGCGCGGCGGGCGACCCGCACGGCCCGTATGCCTACTTTGCGGCGAAAACAGCTGGCCGGGGGCGGTCGAAGTACGTGCCGTCGAATCTGGTGGCGGTGGTGCGGGCCGGCCTGGCGCGGGCCGAGCAGGTCGAGGCGGTGCTGCGGGAAATCTCCGCGATCAACGCCGAGCTGCTGGCCAGACGAGAACTGACGTAGCCGATGACCGCCGCGCCGAGTGCCGTGCTGGCCGGATCCTTGCGGGCCGAAGCGGTGACGGTGTGGGCCAACATGACGATGGCGGCGCTGGAGGGCGGCGGTGATGAACGGCGAGTCAAAGATCAGCAGCGTGCACCGCGACCGCCTGGCGGTGATCTACCTGCGCCAGTCGTCGATGGCCCAGGTCCGCGAGCACACCGAGTCGACAACGCGCCAGTACGGCCTGGCCGAGGTGGCGGTCGCCCTGGGCTGGGCCCGGGCCGACGTGCTGATGATCGACACCGACCTGGGGGTCTCAGGCCGGTGGGGAGTGGCCCGGGCGGGGTTCACCGAGCTGGTGCGCCGGGTGTGCTCGGGCGAGGTCGGGGCGATCTTCGGGATCGAGATCTCCCGGCTGGCCCGCTCGAATGCCGAGATCGCGCGGTTGATGGAGTTCGCCGCGATCACCCAGACGCTGCTGATCGACGCCGATGGCATCTACGATCCCGGCGATGTCAACGACCGGATGCTGCTCGGGATGAAGAGCACCATCGGGGAGGTGGAGCTGCATGTGATGGCGCAGCGCCTGCATGCGGCCAAGAAGGCCGCGGCCGCGCGCGGCGAGCTGCGCACCCCGCTGCCGGTCGGATTCGTCCACGACGAGGCCGGCGAGGTGGTCATCGACCCCGACGCCGAGGTCGCGGCCGCGATCCGTGACCTGTTCACCGCCTTCGCCGCGTGCGGCTCGGCCTACGGCGTGGTCGCCGCGTTCACCGACCGGCGGTTCCCGCTGCGCGCCTACGGCGGTGCCTGGGCCGGGCAGCTGCGCTGGGGCCGCCTCACCCACGCCCGCGTGCTGGGAGTGCTGAAAAATCCCTGCTACACCGGGGCATACGTGCATGGCCGATACACCTCGCGGCGCACCGTCGAGCCCGACGGCACCGTGCGCACCAGCCTCATCGAGCGGCCCCGAACCGAGTGGCCCGTCCTGATCCACGACCACCACGAGGGCTACCTCGCCTGGGCCGAGTACCTGGCCAATGAGACCAAGCTGGCCGCCAACCGCACCAACACCGGGGCGCGGCCACCTCGCGAGGGATCGGCGCTGTGTCAGGGGATCATCACCTGCGGGTCCTGTGGCAAGCCGATGCGCACCAACTACCACACCGACCAGAGACCATCCTACGAATGCTCGCGCCGCGCCGACCGGTTAACCACCCCGACCTGCCGATCCATCGCCGCGGCCACAGT
>CAXMLU010000156.1:0-3541 GCA_964194255.1 uncultured bacterium | reverse complement strand
CCGATTTGCGTCCAACGCAACAGTGCCTCTCAGACCCGCGCACCCCATGGCGGTCACGGTCACGTTCACCTTGAAGACCGACGCCGCGACCTACCAGAGTCTCCACGGCCAGATGCTTGGGCTAGCGCTCCCAGCTGGCATGCTTTTCCATTCCGCCCACGAGGTGGCAACCAAGTCGGGATCGTGGACTTCTGGCCCAGCGCCGAGGCCCGGGGCGCTTTCTCGCAAGATCCCCTGGCCGAAGGGATGACGGCGGGCGGGATCGTCCCTCCCGACGACCTCACAATCACCCCGGTTCTCAACGCCGACAGTCGTTAAGAACTCCGGCCGCCGCCCCGGCTCGCCGACCGACGCCGGCCGCCAAGGCACGCTATAGCTGCCGATCCCTCGCCGGGTTTGGGCATCCGGTACGTGCCGAAGTCGGATGCTCGGCTGGGCGCCCCCATGATCCGGTAACGACAACGGATCGCTTCCGAGCAGTGGAGCAGTTGGTGACGCTCGACGACGGCCCGTGCGAATCGGCATCGCCCGCAGGGGAGGGATCTCGCAGTTAGGGTCAGGCGATGGGCCGCGAGGTAGTGACGGGTTACTGCTGGCCCCAATCAGTCGGCGCGGGCGAGCAGGTCGGTCTGCATATGTCGTCGTCCGGTGGGCGAACGGTGCGAATCGAGGTGGCACGGGTCGGCGCGCGACGGGAGGTCGTCTTCAGATCCGAAGGCGTTGCCGCTGACGAGCATGAGACACCAAATGATGCTTCCTCGAAGGGGTGCGGCTGGCCTGTCGCGCTCACGCTCTACGTCGACCCGACATGGCGGTCGGGCTACTACGAGGTGGTCATGGAGATCGACGTCGGCGAGAAGGTCCGGCGCGACTACGCGTTCTTCGTCGTTCGGCCGTTCTCGGGCGCCCGCGTGGTGCTGGCGCTGGCGACCAACACGTGGCACGCCTACAACGACTTCGGCGGACCGAACCTGTACACCGGGGGCACCCACGTCGCCATGCAGCGGCCGATGGCGGCGGGCTACCTGTACAAGCCGCCGGGCAAGGGTCGTCGCGTGACAGGGACCGGCGCGCCGGACCCGCAGAACGCCGCGCACGTCGGCTACGTCCAGCTCAACCATCTGTCCAGCTATGCCGGGTCAGCGGGTTGGCCCGACTGGGAGCTGCCGTTCATCGAGTGGGCTGAACGCGAAGGGTTCGACATCGGTCTGTGCACGAACGCCGATCTCGAAGCACATCCCGAGGTGCTGGACGGCGCGAGCGTTTACCTATCCGTCGGCCACGACGAGTACTGGTCTCGCGGGATGCGCGACACGGTCGAAGCGTTCATCGCGCGCGGCGGCAACGCGGCGTTCTTCTCGGGCAACACCTCGTTGTGGCAGGTGCGCATCGAGGGTGACGACCGCGACGTGATGGTCGGGTACAAGGGCTTCTTCAAGAACGACCCGCTCATGGGGACCGACCGCGAGCCGGAGGTGACGACGTTCTGGTCCGACGTGGTCGTCGGTCGTCCGGAGAACCACATGACCGGCGTCTCGTTCACCCGCGGCGGCTATCACCGCATCGGTCGCAACGTAACCGCCGGCCTCGGCGGTTACACCATGCACCGCGCCGGTCACTGGATCTTCGACGGCACCGGGCTCGGCTACGGCGACGTGCTCGGTGCCGACGCGACCGTCGTCGGCTACGAGTGCGACGGGTGCGTCTTCACCTACCGCGAAGGGCTGCCATACCCGACCAGCGAGGACGGCACGCCGTCGACCTTCGAGATCCTTGGCACGTGCCCGACCCAGCACTTCACGCGCGAGACCGCGCCTCGTCCGCCCAAGCCGGGCGAGCCGAGCGAGCTGGAATACATCGCGTCGCGCGTGTTCGGGACGCGTGAGCCAGAGGCGATGGAGCGCATCCGCCACGGCCACGCGGTGCTGGGTGCGTACACGAACAAGGCAGGCGCGACAGTAATCACGTCCGGGTCCACCGACTGGGCTCACGGGCTGGCAGCACGCGACTCACAAATTGAACAGATCACCCGAAATGTGCTGACGCGGTTGGGGTCGCCCTCCTGAACGACGGGACAACTGGTTTCGGTGACCACCTACAGCGATGCGGAGGCGTGGCGTCCGCCGGCCCAGCAGTGGGACGCATCTGGGGGCGCAGCGGACCATCTCGTAGTTCTCCCGAAAAGGGACGGCCATCGGCGCTGAACGCGGAGCGACCGGCCGATCCGGAAGGTGCCTCGGCGCCGAACCTGGACGGCCGGTTCCACCGACCTAGCACGGGCCGCGATTGTGATCTGCACCGTGGCAAGCTCTGGGTGTTCTGCTCCAAGAGACGAGGGCCACGCTCAACACGACAGGTCCGCTGCATTCGACGAGTCCCCGGTCGCAGCCCACCCTCGTAGAGTGGGGCTGGTTCTTTGCCTGGGTTGGCGTCGGCGCCTGCTACGCCCTCTCGGTTTTGGGAGCACTCACGATCGGAATGTTCGTCCTTCCTTTCGCTGTCGCGTCGACGGTGCTGGTTGCTACTTGGCGCAACGCTCTCGTCGGGTTGCCCGGCTTGGCGTCCGGTGTTGGGGTGCCGCTGTTGTACGTCGCCTATCTGAACCGTGGCGGACCTTGGACGGTCTGCGAAGCCCTCGGCCAGGGCGGACAGCGGTGCACCGACGAGTGGATCCCGTGGCCCTGGGTTGCCACCGGTGCCTCTGTTCTTCTCGCGGGCGTCGTCGTGTTCGTCGTCAGACGGCGCAAACCCCAGTCGGCACGACCCCAGCATCCGTCGCCCAATATGGGCGGACCGTAGGCAATCGGATCGTGCCGGTTGCGCGCAGTAACGAGCGTCCGCAACCTGAGTCGCGGGTCCGCCGAACCCGCCTGGACTACCGCGCGGCCCTCGCCATAACGGCGACCGGCGGGCACGCTCCAGCTTGCGCCTCGCCCTTGACCTCGAACCCGTGACGCTCGTAGAAGGAGATGTTGCGCGGATTGGGGGTTTCGAGATACGCGGGCAACCGACTCGCATCGACGATCCTGAGGCAAGATTTCAGCAACTGACCACCCCGTCCCCTCCCTTGCAGGGCGGCGTCCACGCCAAACCACGGGAGGTACCAGTGCGGGTACTTCGGATGTGCCGCGTCCATTTGCTCGAGGACCGAAAACATGTCGTCATGCTTTTGCGGTGCGACGCTTTCGGTGAGCACGGTCGTGATGACGTCGCCGTCTGGTACCGCGCCCGGGGGTAACCACAGGGCGACGGCAGAGAAGTCGTCGAGACTCCAGACCGTCTGTTCGTCGAATGCTTTGCCGCCGAATGCGGCCAGGAATTTGGGGAAATGCGTGAGATATTGCTGCGCGTCTGGATAGAGCCAGCGCTCGACCGGGTCTTCCGTGAACGCCGAGACGAGGGTGGCGAACGCGCCGGCCTGTTCGCCTTCGTTAAGGGGCGAGAACGAGGGGACGCTCATGCTCGTCACCCTATGCCCATCTCCCTCAGAAGCGTTATGGAGTGGCCGCCCGGAACGTGCCGGACCCGCCTGGCTCGCGGG
>CAXMLU010000155.1:0-9462 GCA_964194255.1 uncultured bacterium | reverse complement strand
GCTCCCCACTTCAACGCGAAGAGCCACATATCGCCTCCTGCCACATCGCCTCCTGCCACATCCCGACCGACGACGGCGTCCCATCACCGCGCCACCCCCCAACCGGTCCGCCAACGACGACTTGTTCTACCCGCCGTGCCACTGAACAGGCGGGGCGCCTGGAGAGTCGGACTTGGCAGAGGCGGAAAGGCCTCTTACGCGCGGCAATCTTTCCCGGGCGTTCGCCCGTATGTATGACAACGACCGGGGCTTGCCAGTCGTGGGAAGGACTTGATGTCCACCGTTATCAGCCGTCCGTTGTTCACACGCTCGTTGCGTTACGCGGCTGCCGTGCTTGTCTTGCTAAATGGCGCCGTCCATCTCTACCTCTATGTTCGCGAGTACCACCGCGTCGACATCATCGGGCCCCTGTTCGTGGCCAACACGGCGGCCGCTGTGCTGATTGCCGCCGCCTTGGTGGCCAAGCCACAGGGGGCCTTCGCCGTGGCGGCGCTGGCCTTTTCGGTCTCGACGATGGGCGCGTTCGTGTTGTCGCGCACAACCGGCCTGTTCGGCTTCAGCGAGTCGGACTTCGACTCCAAAGCCTTGCTGGCAACGGTCGTCGAAGTGGGCGCCGTGGCGGTGCTGTTCGTCTGGTTCACGGCCACCCGACCGAAGCGGGGATCGGCCGCCATCATCGGGCAACGAGTAGCCGACCAAAACCCTGCTCAATAGCGCCACCGCCATCCGGGGGCGTGGAAGGGCAACCGGGGAACGACCCGGACGCCAGCGCGACGGGCTCACACGACGACGGGACGCGGGGACGAGATTCGGGACCTGGAACGTTTGCGCCACCGGGCTCAGCCGAACACGGTGACGGCGACCAGGGCGACGGCGGCGACGGCCATTACCGCGGCGGCGGCGAAGCCGAAGGTGGTGTCGAACCAGCCGTTGCGATGGCGTCCCATCACGTTGGGGTCGCGGGCGATGACCGTCAGCAATACCAGGAGCACGGGGGCGAGGAAGCCTTGCAGGACAGCGGCGTAGACCAGGCCTCGGACGGGGTCGACGCCCAAGAAGTTGCCGGCGATGCTGACGATGATGGCGGCGGCAATGATGGCGTAGAAGCCTGGGGCGCGCCGCAGGGGGTTGTCGAGGCCTTCTTTCCAGTTGAACAGCTCGGCCACCGGGTAGGCGGCGGAGCCGGCGAGGACGGGCACGGCGATGAGCCCGGCGCCGATGAGCCCGACGGCGAACAGGACGGTGTCGGCCCGGCCCACGATAGGGGTGAGGGCTTGGGCGGCTTGGGCGGCGGCGGTGATCTTGATGTGCTTGGCGCCCAGGGTGGCGGCGTTGGCCAGGACGATGAAGTAGAAGACGATGTTGGCGTAGCCCATGCCGGCGATCACGTCGCGTCGACGGGCTCGCTCGGCTTCGGGTGCGGTCAAGTCGGCATCGTTGTCGGGCCCGTCGTCGGCTTGTTCTTCTTCGGCCTCCTGCGAGGTGATCCAGAAGAACATGTAGGGGCTAATCGTGGTGCCCAGGATGGCTACGGTGGGGCCGAGGAACTCCTTGGACAGCGACAGGTGGGGGATGAACGTGCCCGACAGCACCTTCCCCCAGTCGGGCCGGGCAGCGAACCCGGACAGGATGTAGAGGAACAGCACCAAGGTGAGCCACTTGATGACGGTGGCGAAGCGCCGGTAGCTCCAGAACACTTCGACGGCCAGCAGGGCCAATCCGACGACGGGGATCACGATCCCGATAGGAATCGCAACCAGCAAGTGCACTCCGGCAGCCACGCCGCCGAGATCGGCGGCGACGGTGGCGGTGTTGGCTACCAACAACACGACGATCGAGCCAATCAGCACCGGGCGCCCGAAGCGATCCTCGATAACCTGACCGAGACCTTGCTCCTTGACTGCCCCGATGCGGGCGGCCATGGATTGCACGGCCACGAGCAGCGGCATGGTGACGACGGCCAGCCACAACAGGCCGTAGCCGGTCGTCGCCCCAGCCACCGAGTACGTGGTGATGCCGGAGGGGTCGTTGTCGGAGGCGCCCGTGATCAGGCCCGGGCCCAGCTCATTCCACCGTTCACTCGCCCATCCGCGGATGGCCCGCTTCTGGCGCGGCCGCCCGCCCGGAAGAATCCCGGCCAGGGCGAAGCGGAGCCCACGGCGTCCGTGGCGGTCGGTCACGTCGAGGCGCCGGGAGGGGGCGGAAGGCGTGCGGCGAGGCCCGTCGGGTGCCGGGAGTCGATCACATCAGGCAGCCATGTCGTATTTGTGAATCGGTCCGCCGCGCACGCCACGGCCGACGATCAGCTCGGACCCGCGTGGCTCGCTGTCGGACGTGGTCGGATGATCAACAGGTGATCGAGGCACTCCCGACGAACAGTACCGACCCAGCACGCCGGGTAGGCGTTGGCGTTCGCTGCCCGGACCGGGGTGGCGCACGACCTCGGCACCGATCGAATGACAGCCGTCCTCCAAGGATCGGCGTGAACTTGGCGGCCGCCCGCTTCCCTTCGCCCTGGGGCGAGACCCCGATCGAAGCGACTGGAGCCCGGCTACTTGCCCAGCAACCCGGCCACGACGTTGATGGTCATAGCCACCACGGCAGTGCCGAAGAGATAGGACAGGAGTGCGTGCCGAAGCGCCGTCATGCGAATCGTCTTCGATTGCAAGTCGGTGTCCGACACCTGGTAGGTCATGCCGAGGGTGAAAGCGACGTAGGCGAAGTCGCCAAAGTCGGCCAAACGATCATCGTGGAAGTCGATCCCGCCACCCTCTGCGTAGTACAGCCGGGCGTACCGCTGGGTGAACAAGGTGTGGGTCGCTCCCCATGACAGCACGACCGTGACACCGGCTACTGCGGTGATGAGAACGTGACCAGACCCCTTGGCGTGGGCAGCTTTGAGGAGGGCGAACGCCACGCCGACGAGACTGGCCACGCTGGCGAGTATCAGCAGCGCATCAGCGGCCGCTCTGGAGTTGTCCTCGGCAGTGGCCAGGCGTCGGGTACCGCGCGCTCTTTGCCGAGCACGCTAAGGCCGACCCAGCCCACCCATGCGACGGCCATGATGTCCCAGCCGACCAGCGTGGCCCCCTGCCAGGGTGTCAAGGCCATAGCGACCCCAAACGCGGCCAGTCCTGCTCCTGCGCAGGCAGCAACTCGGCTCCGAGCGGACACGCGCAACTGGTTGGGCATGGGAGCAGTCTGTCCCTCCGGGTCTCATCCGCGAGAGCGCGTCGGCCAGTCCATCCAAAGCGCGGCCCCAGGCCCGCCGAGGCGCTCAAACCCCTCGCCGGGCACTTCGCCAGCTCCCTCTTCACCCTCGGCTTCATCGGCAGCGGCCTGCTGGCCGTCCCCGTGCTCGCCGGCGCCGGCTCGGTGGGCAAAGCTGGCCTCTCGGCAAGCGATGGGGCTTTTCCCGACCGCCACGCAACTGCCCCGTCTTCTACGGCCTAGTCGCCCTCGGGACCCTCGGAGGGGCACTCAGCCTCCTGCACGTGAACCCACAAAGCTGCTTGTCTTTGTCGCCGTGATCAACAGCGTCGCCGCCGCGACCTTCCTGGTCGTGGTCATGTGGATCCCCAACGACAAGCGAATCATGGGAGACTACGTCAACGGCAGGGCCGCCAAGACCCTCGGATGGCTGACTGCCACCATCATGGCGGTTGCTGCCGTCGCGCTGGTCGTCACCGGGGATATCAGCCTGTGAGCGCCCCGCACGACCGAACGGTGGTTCGATAATGCGTCTAGACGATTGGTTCCTTCGTCCCGAAGAGCGGGGCAACCCCGCCTCTGCCATCGACGCCGGGTCGGGCGGGGCCGCGTGGACTGAGGGGAACGAAGTCACGCCGCTTGTCCACGGCACCACCTATTTCGCCCGTCTCGTCACGTTGCTCTCAACTCTGAGCGGTGGTCAGCAAGTGCGCTTCACTGACTGGCGCGGCGACGGCGACGAGCGACTCGACGATGCCGGCCTGGAGGCGGCCACGCTCCTGGCTGATCTGGCTCGCCGTGGTGTGGACGTGCGAGGACTGCTGTGGCGCTCGCACAGTGACCGTCTGTCGTTCAGCGCAAAGGAGAACCGGCGGCTGGCCAGGGAGGTCAACGGCGCCGGCGGCGAGGTGCTCCTGGACGAGCGAGTCCGCCGAGGCGGTTCGCACCATCAAAAGCTCGTGATCCTCCGCCATCCCGGCCAGATCGAAAGGGATGTGGCCTTTGTCGGGGGCATCGACCTGTGCCACGGCCGCCGAGACGATGGTGAGCACAGGGGAGACAGTCAGGCGGTCGAGCTTGACCCCCGGTACGGTTCTCGGCCGCCTTGGCATGACATCCAGCTTGAGGTCCGCGGACCGGCCGTGGCGGACCTCGATTTCACCTTCCGGGAGCGCTGGTCGGATCCGACGCCCCTGGACCACAGCAACGTGTGGCGGGCGTGGCTGTCGCGTGCCGCGTCGCGGGAGCGCTGTCCCACCCCTCTGCCGGATGTCCTGCCTGCCCCACCACCGCGCGGAACCCACGCCGTCCAGGTCCTAAGGACCTATCCGGCTAGGCGCCCGCGCTATTCGTTCGCACCCGAAGGCGAGCGGAGCATTGCTCGGGCCTTCGCCAAAGCCGTCGCCCGTGCTCGGCGGCTCATCTACGTCGAAGACCAATACTTCTGGTCACGAGAGGTCGCCGATGTGCTCGCCGACGCGCTGCGACGCCACTCCGATCTGCGCCTGATCGCCGTCGTGCCCCGCTACCCCGACAAGGACGGCGGCCTCTCCGGGCCCCCGAGCCGCATCGCCCAACAGCGGGCCATGGCCCGAGTCCGGGCTGCCGGAGGTGACCGGGTGGCCATCTATGACCTGGAGAACGAAGCCGGTGACCCGATTTACGTCCATGCCAAGGTGTGCGTCATCGATGACGTGTGGGCAACCGTCGGGTCCGACAATCTGAACCGCCGGTCATGGACGCATGACTCTGAACTCGCCTGCGCGGTGATTGACAGCACTCTCGACCAGCGCCCACCCATCGACCCTGCCGGCTTAGGCGACGGAAGTCGGCGCTTCGCCCGCGAGCTACGACTCTCGCTCTGGGCTGAGCATCTCGGGCGGTCGCCGGACGACCCAGATCTGTTGGACCTCGGGCGCGGCTATCAGGCCTGGAGCGACTCGGCCGCCGCGTTGGACCGCTGGAACAACGAGAAGACGGGTCAGCGGCCGCTTGGTCGAGCACGCCTCCATGAGGTCGTGCCCGTCCACGCCAGCAGTCGATGGTGGGCCGATGTCGTCTACCGTCTGCTATTCGACCCTGACGGGAGGCCGTTTCGGCTGCGCAGGGCCCGTCGCTTTTGAGCGTCCAAGCCTGCTGGGCGGCATCAGATCCTCCCGATGCCGAACCCCGGCAGTGGTTGGAGTTGGGGCGCACGGCAAGCGGGCTCCGCTAAGGACCTCCAGAGGCGACCATCGGATCTCCAGAAGCGACCATTGGCTGCGGCGCAGGGTCAATCCGCAGACCGCGACGAGCGAAAGCGATCGTACACAGAGCGAACCACGCCCAGCCGACGGCAAGACCAGCGAGCACATCGGTGAGCCAGTGGACGCCGAGAAAGACTCGGGTGGTGGCGATGCCAGCAGCGACGGCGATCGCGCCCGCGCATAACCCGGCCTTTGCCCGCGTCGATCGTCCCCGGCCGAGGACAAGAGCGAAGGCAGCAAAGCATGCGGCCGCGGCCGCCGCGTGGCCAGAGGGAAAAGACGGGCCGCTGAAGCCGGTGAGCCTGTCGATGTTCGGGCGAGCCCGATCGACAATCGATTTGACGATGTCCACAAGGAGGAACTGCCCTCCGACGGCGAGGATCAGGAAGCCGACCAACGGTATGACGCGTCGGTGGCGGCGGCCCTCGAGCAGCGCGATTCCGATTGTCATCGGAACGAGGAGGACAGCCCCGCCGAGCTGAGTGAACAATCGGAGCACTCGAGTTGACAGTGCTGTGGCGTGGCGTGCGCCGAACTGGGCAGCCGACAGATCAAAGCGGGCAAATCCCACGTTGCCCCTCACCATGAAAAGGAGGATTCCGAAGCCGGCCACTCCGGCCCCGAGAACGGCCAGTTCGAACGTGAGAGCCACACCCGCTGTCGCGACAGGCTCCACGTCGGCCGAGACGACCGCTACCGCAGGAGGACGGTGGCCGAGTAGGTGGCGCGACGACGTCCGTGCGACTCCCGGCGGAAGACGTCCGAGGCGGTGGAGGGCGAATAGCCAGGCGAGGATACCGGCGGCGGCTGCGACGAGGGCCGTGATGGTCAGCAGCAGCATCGCTTCGATCCCGCTCGAGTAAGTACAAGGCTCGCCCTGATTGGACGACGTGTCCCACCAGTCCCGGCTGGAGAGCGTCCCCTGTTCAGGGCCAGGTCGAGCGGGCGAAACGGCACGACGTTACGCGCCGACCCCGAACCGTGGCGAAGGCAGACGGCCCGGCGGAACCTGAGGAGGAGCACTGGAGGCGCGGCACGCGGCATGGCTAGGAGAGCCGGCGGATCGGAGCGACAAGTTTTTCGCTGACTCGTTGGCGCAGTGAGCGGCGCTTCCAACGTCGTTGTCGGATCCTGACGCTTCGTTCGAGGTCGTTGTCGAAATGGGCGTTGAGAGCTTCCACTACATCCGGGTCTAGGGCGACGAGATTGTTCTCCTCATCACATTTGAGCGATCGCGTGTTGAGGTTGGCCGAGCCGACGTTGGCGATGAGCCCGTCGACGGTCATCATCTGGCGTGGAGCATGGACGGCTGAAAGTTCCATAACTCAACACCGCTGGCGAGGAGACGCTCGTAGTCGGCTTCGGCGGAGAGTTGGACGAAGCGTTTGTCGACGTTCGGGCCGGGCAGGAGGATCTGAACACTGACGTGACGCTCGGCGGCGTCGCAGAGGCGGTCGGTCAGGTCGTCGTCAGGAACGAAGTAGGCCGTGGTGATCCGTACCTGTCGCTCGGCGATTTGGAGCAGCGTGCGGAAGAGGGTGGCAACATCGCTGTGGCCAGTCTCGGAGGCGCCGCGCACACACTGCACGACCGTGTCGCCAGGTTTGGGCTGGTCGGGGAACCGATCGTGTTGGGCTTCGAACAACACTGGGTCGGTTTCGGCCCAGTTGTCGAGGAAGGCGGCCCGCAGTCCGTCGACAGCGGGACCTTCGATCCGGAAATGGGTGTCTCGCCACTGCTCGGAGTTGCGAGCGTCTCCTAGCCAGAGATCTGAGATGCCTACCCCGCCGGTGAAGCCGACCGACTCGTCAATGATGAGCACCTTGCGGTGGGTGCGATGGTTGACCTCGCCGACGTTGAAGCGCCGTAGGGGTCGGAACCATCGGACGCGAACGTCGGCGTGTTGCATGTCGTTGATCAGCGCTGTGTCGATGGGCCGGGCGCCCCAGGCGTCGAGGAGGATGCGCACCCTTGCGCCGGCGCGGGCTCGATCGCAGAGTGCTCTCGCGAACTTGGTACCGATCTCGCCTTTCCAGTACACGAACGTGAGGAAGTCAATGGTGTGCTCGGCCGTGCTAATAGCGTCGAGCATGGCCGGGAAGATTTCGTCGCCGTTGCGGAGCACCCCGACGCGGTTGTCCTCGGTCGCTGGGATCCCGAGGACGCCTTCGAGGGTGCGCCGGGCCCGTGCTGTTCGGTTGTCCGGCCCGCCGAACGGCGTCGGCGCTGGCGCCGGCTCGAGCGCCGTCACGATGCCACCATCGTCAGGGGACCGTCACGCTCGCTCGCTCCAGGTTCGGAGTCTGCCACCTTTCCGGCGTCCTGGGGGGCCGGCTCGCCGGAGCGGACGGCCTCGAGTTGGGCGGCGACGGCGGCGCCGAAGAACAACGCTATGGCCGATAGCAGACACCATATGAGCAGGGCGATGATCCCGGCGAGTGGCCCGTAGGTCTGCCCGAATGAGGAGCTGGACCGATAGAAGAGGCCAAGGCCGGCCGTCACGAGCGCCCAGAGGGTCACCGAGACGCCGGACCCGAAGGCGAGCCACGACAACCGGGGCTGGCAGCGTCGTGGCGACCACCGAAACAACACGGTGATCGCTACGGTGATCAGAGTGAGGCCGAGCGGCCAGCGCAGCACCGACCACGTCGAGGTCAGGGCTTGGTTGGTAGTGCTATGGAAGAGCTCTTTGCCGAAGGCCAGGCAGCCAAAGGCGAGAGAGGCGAGCGTGCCTACGCTAACGGCGAAAACGAAGGCGAGGCCGTACTTTTGCAGGCTGGGCCGGTCCTGCTCGACGCCATAAATCCTGTTGAGGCCCCGCTCGAGTTGGCCCATGGCCGTCGTCGCCGTCAGTAAGCAGCCGAGGAGTCCCACGATGACCGCGCTGTAGCGGTGTTGGACGGCGGTGGTATGGGCTTGAATCACAGCAGCGGTGAGCACCTGTCCAACCGGTCCGGGCACAGCCCGCCTGACGGTAGAGACGATGCTGTCGCTGATGCCGCCCTTGTTCAGTGCGCTGGCCAGCCCAACCAGTCCGATGACGCCTTGGACTGCCACCAGGGCGGTCATAAAAGCCAGCGACCGGGCGTGGCTGAAGCCGTCGGCGACGCGCATCCTCTGGAAGGCGTCCTTGAGGATTCGTCGCCGACCTACCCGGCGCAGTACTGCCCAGGCATCGTCGCCGGTCAATGCCCGGGTCTCGGGCACCAAGGTGGCGGTGCTCACGGCTGGCTCGCCTGGGGCACGCAGAAGGTGATGACGCCTGGCTCGACGGTCGCGTGCAGGCTCCGCTTGGCAGCCCTTGCCCCGCCGTCGAGCTCGTAGGAGGTTGGCCGGTTGAGCTTGACGTCGACCCGGCGGCCGCGTGTCATGCGGGCCAGCGCTGAGCGGTCAGCGTGCCCGGTGGCCAATCGGCTCAGCATCCGGGCCCACTGAAACGTCCCTTGGGCGGTCACGACTCCAACCTCGAGTAGCCCGTCGTCGGGGCGAGCATCGGGGAACGCGGTGAGTCCGCCGGAAAGGGTGCCCATGTTGCCCAGCAGGAGGCAGGTGGCCCGCCCCTTGAACCAGACCGCACCGTCGACCTTGATGAACATCCTGGGCGCCTTCATCTGCGTGGCACGGGCTCCGGTCCACACATAAGCGAGGCGACCAAAGCGGTCCTTGGCGCCGCTGTCAGCGTCTTTCATCATGATGGCGTCGAAGCCGACGCCGGCCATCACCGCGAACCGTTCGCCGTTGACGACGCCCAGATCGAGACGTCGGCGCGCGCCATTCAAGGCAACGTCGACCGCGGCCTCCAGGTCGATGGGGACGCCGAGGTTATTGGCCAACAGATTGGCTGTCCCCGCCGGCAGGATGGCCACTGCCACGCCCGAGCCGGCCACGGCATCGACACAACGCTGCACAGTCCCGTCGCCGCCCCACAACAAAAGCAGATCGGCGCCGTCTTCGACGGCTTTGCGGGCCTTGGCCGGCGCCTCGCGACTCTTTGGTACTTCATACC
>CAXMLU010000154.1:0-2165 GCA_964194255.1 uncultured bacterium | reverse complement strand
CGGGCAAGTCGACGCTGATCAAGATCCTGGCCGGCGTCTACCACGGCGATCCCGGCGGCACGATCACCGTCCAGGGAACGGAGATGGCTTCCGATCACACCACCCCCGATCAGGCTCGCGCCGTCGGGCTTCGCTTCGTGCACCAGAACCCGGCCGTCTTCCCGGCCCTTACGGTGGCCGAGAACATTGCCATCGGGACAGGGTTCGCCACGACCCGGGCCGGCTCATCAAGTGGCGTGAGCTGCACGGCCGGACGCAGCGCCTGCTGGAACGCTTCGACATCGAGGCCCGTCCCGAAACGCAAGTCTCGACGCTGCGGCCGGCCGAGAGGGCGATGGTGGCCATCGCCCGCGCCCTGTCCGACCAGGAGGACGAGGAGACCGGCGTCCTTGTCCTTGACGAGCCCACCGCGTCACTACCCCGCGCCGAAGTGGTGAGGCTTATGACCGCGCTCACGCGGTATGCGAAGAACGGTCAGACCATCCTGTTCGTCAGTCATCGCCTGGACGAAGTCATCGAGAGCGCCGATCGGGCCACCGTCCTCCGGGATGGTCAACTGGCAGGGACGCTGTCCGGCGAGCACATCAACGAGCCGAATCTCATCCGACTCATCGCCGGCCGAGAAGTCGACCGGGTCTTCCCCGACATGCCGGAGGTCCGTACCGAGGAGGTGGCGCTCGAGGTCGAGAGCCTGGCCGGCGGACCGCTGCGGGATGTCAACTTCCGCCTGCGCAAGGGCGAGGTCCTCGGCATCGCCGGACTCCTTGGTTCGGGTCGATCGGAGTTGCTGAAGATGATCTTCGGCGCTTATCCGATCCGATCGGGAACAGTGAAACTCGAGGGCCGGCCCGTGCGCTTCCGGCACATTGGCGAGGCCATGCGGGCCGGCGTGGCGTACGTCCCGGAGGATCGGGGCGGCGAAGCCGTCTTCCTCGACATGACGCTGTCGGAGAACCTTTCCGCCGCCTTGCTGTCCCGCTACTGGCAGGGCTTCCGGTTGCGCCATAAGCGTGCCGACGCCGATGCCCGCAGCACCATTGAGCAGTTCTTCATCCGCGCCTCTTCGGAGCAGCAGGGGATGAGCACGCTCTCGGGCGGCAACCAGCAGAAAGTCATCCTGGCTCGCTGGTTGCAGCGTAAACCCACCATCCTGCTGCTCGACGAACCGACGCATGGCGTGGACGTCAACGCCCGCGCCGAGATCTACGCCATCGTCAGCGATGCGGTGAGCGCGGGATGCTCCGTGGTGCTCGTCACCAGCGACTTCGAGGAGCTGGCCCGAGTCTCCGACCGCGTCATTGTCCTCGCTCAGGGTCGGATCACTGCCGAAGTGTGGCCGCCCGACATCGATCCCGCCCGGCTCACCGAGCTGGCATTCAGCACCCGAGAGGCTGCCTCATGAGCGTGACTGACGCCCCTTCCAACGCCGGGCCGCCGGCGACAACCGATCCGCAAGTTACCGACGAGCAGAGCGCCAACGAGAGACGCCAGCGGCTGCTCGGCTTTGTCGAGCGCTACGCCCTTGTGGGGGTGTTCATCCTCACGATGGTCTTCTTCACGCTGTGGTCGAAGACGTCGAAGCACTTCCTGACCACCAACAACGTCAAATTCGTCGTCGGCGACAAGGCGGTGGTGGGCATTCTGGCCATGGCCATCATCATCCCGCTGGTGTGCGGCGAGTTCGATTTCTCGGTGGGCTCGGTGGCCGGCCTCTCCCAGATCTTGTGCGCCGGCTTCATGGCCCGCCTCGGGGCGCCACTCGTGGTCGCCGTCGGTGTGGGCATCGGCGTTGGGCTCGTCGTCGGGCTGAGCAACGGCAACACCGTGGCGCGGATCGGCGTGAACTCCCTCATCGTCACCCTCGGGGTCTCGTCCGTCCTGCTCGGCATCATCAACTGGTACACGAAGGGCCAGTCGATCATCAACGGAATCTCCAAAGACCTGACCAAGGTCGGCAGCGGGGACTGGTTCGGAATCCCGCGCACGTTGTACTTCCTGATGGTCGTCGCCGCGTTGGTGTACTACCTGCTCGAGCACACGCCGTACGGCCGGTATCTGCACAGCATCGGTTCCAACCGGGAAGCGGCTCGGCTGGTCGGCCTCCCCGTGGAGCGGCTGGTGCTCATCGCCTTTGTTCTCTCGGGCGCGCTGGCCGGCGTGGCGGG
>CAXMLU010000153.1:0-2109 GCA_964194255.1 uncultured bacterium | reverse complement strand
CCTGCCGATGAACGTGGCCTGGGCTCCCACCTTGGGCTACGCCATCGTTGACAGCGAAGTGCGCCAGGTGTGCGAGAAGGCCGTCGGCCTGCTCGCCGGCATGGGGGCACAGGTCACTGAGACGGAGCGCGTGTTCGATCAGGATCCTGTCGTCCCATGGCTCACCTTGACCAGCGCGTATTGCCTTCGAACCGTGGAGCAGTGGCGGGGGACCGAGTCGTGGACGAGCCTCGACCCCGGGCTGGCCGCGCAGGTCGAGTGGGCCTCGGGCCTGTCGGCCTTGGACATGGTCAAGGCCGAAGACCAATGCCATCTGCTGAACCTGCGCCTGGTAGAGCTGTTCCATGATGTGAGGCTCCTGGTCACACCGACCGTGGCCGGAATGACTCCGATCTGCGGCGAGAACGGGCTGATCGACGGAGAGCCGGACGTGAACTGGGTACGGTTCACCTATCCGTTCAACCTGACCCGTTCGCCCGCTGGGACGGTATGTGTCGGCTTCACGAGCACCGGGATGCCGGTCGGGCTCCAATTGATTGGTCCCCAGCATGGGGATCTGGTGGTGATCCGGGCTATGGCCGCGTTGGAGCGCTCGTTGGGCATCGACGCCGTGGCGCCGGTGAGCGGCTAAGCGATGCGCGTGCTCGCCGCATGCGGTGGACCGCTGGCCAGCCGCCACGTTGCGCTGCCGACGGGAATGCATCGGTTGCCCGGACCGGCGTGGCTGGTGGCCGAACGATGCGTCTCGCCCTGGTCGGGGCCGTATGTGTCACTGCGGGTCTGGGTTCCCTCCCGGCGCGGCGCACGGTTCTTGTTTTGGCCGGCCGTCAACGTGGTCAGCGCGATCGACGCTCGTCTCACGCTTCTCACTCCAGAGGCGGCGCCGGCGCCGGCGACGCTGCGATGGTGGGCGGACGCATCGTCGGTCGAGGTCATCTGGGAGGAGAAGGACCTGAAGATCCGTGCCCGCTCCGTCGCGCCGCGGCTCGTTCGCCTGGCCAAGGTGGAGATAGGCGTGCCCGGCGACGCCGCGACCGAGGCGTGGCTGGCGGGCCGTCATCTCGGGCTGATCATGTCCGCACTCCAGCCTGTCGCCGGGTGGGCGCCCGCCGTTCGCTGGAGGGTCGCCCGCCGGCGCCGAGCCGCCGAACCGGCCCTGACGGGACGCTCGGGGGCGCCGGTCTTAAGAGGCTACAGTTCGCCATCCCGGGCGTATAGCTCAGTTGGTTAGAGCGCACGCTTCACACGCGTGAGGTCACAGGTTCGAGTCCTGTTACGCCCACTGCAAACGTGCAGGTCAGAGGGCTTGATAACCAACTGTGCGGTTGCGGAGTTCGGCGCCGTGCCTACTGCGTGCCTATCGAATCCCGATAGACATCCCGATAGATTCGGCTCCAGAGCCCCGGTTCCGAGCGGGCGAGAGCTCACTTTGGGCGACCGCTTGGCTGGAGGCCGGCGCGCCTGGCCCCGGGTAGCTTCGCCAGCGGACTTGGTCCGGCTCGGGATCGATCCAGAGCTAACGAGCCGGCGTCCCCTTTGGCTTTCCAGTCCCGGTTGTCGCCGGTCTCGTCGTTCGGCTCTACCTGGCTTGTGTTGTGGTGACGGGCAGGCGGTGTCTGTTCGCGAGCCGGCGTTGACCGTGCTCCACGGCTCGAACGGGCGGGCTCGTCGCGCAGTTCTGGCACATGCCGCCGATGCTGAAGTGGTGGAAGGCTGCATGGAAGCCAGAGCCGGCACGTATCTGGGCCGTCAAAGCGTCGACCAGCTCGTCAGGCAGTTCTGTGATCGTGCCGCACCGATCGCAGACCAGGTGGGCGTGGGCGACGTCGGCCAGGTGGTAGACGGCGGGCCCGTGCCCAAGGTGAACATGCACCACCAGACCGAGATCCTCCAGATCGGCTAGGAGCCGGTAGACGGTGCTCGGGGCCAGGTCGGGATACTTCGCCTGCAACTGGGCGATCAGCTCTTCGGCGGTGACGTGGCCGGCGGCTGCCACGAGGGCCTCGGCCAGGCTGCGGCGCGCCACCGTGATGCGGCGGCCGTCGGCCCTCAGCCGTTCGATCAACTGCTGGGCTGTCGGTTCCGATCCCACGACCACAAGCATAAGGC